>QIDY01000134.1 GCA_003228495.1 Nitrospirota bacterium | reverse complement strand
GGGCTATTCCAAGGTTTTTGCTCTTAAGAATCTGCCAAAGATGGCCTGAAAATGTGATGCGAAAAGTCCAAGTTATTTTTTACCCGGCCCTAAGCTTGATCCATACATCATAATCAGAGTTCTGCTGAGGGTGATTCATGAAGGGGAACGAGACCCCATGGATATTTTCAAATGGAAAAATACTGACGCAAAGAAGCGAGGCGCTTGCTCAGATTGTGCCCTCAGGTGCGATCTATGGGTATGATGTTGAAGTATTTGCAGGGATGTCGCGTTATCTTGATTACCGCCAACGGGAAGAAACGTTGGAAGCCCTGAAGGCACGGGGAATTGCACTGTCGACTGGCACCATATCCAACTTGACCAAACGCTTCATAGGGCACCTTGAGGCATTGCACCTCACAAATTTGGAAGGTTTGAAACAGGCATTATTGAGTGATGGTGGATTTGCTATAAATATTGACGCAACGGGAGATTCAGGACGTGGGATGCTACTTGTTATATTCAGTGAAGGTAGAGATTGGGTACTTGGAGCTTGGCGCATAACCACAGAATGTACAAATCAAATAGAACCATGCTTAGACAAAATCTCCGAATGGTTTGGATGTCCCCTATCGATCATGCGTGATCTTGGAAAAGCCGTTACACCCGCTGTAAAAAGCTTTTCTAAGAAGCAAAAAGAAAAAACCGGTCAGAAAATCAAGATTCTAAGTTGTCATCAACATTTCCTGGCCGATGTCGGGACAGACCTTCTGGAACCACTGTACGGCAAATTACGCAACCTGTTCAAAAAATATGGTATCGCAGGGGCTTTGCGGACTTTCGCCAGGCAGTTAGGAAAACGACCCGGCGTACAGGCGGAAAACATTCGTGGGGATATACAACAATGGTTTGAAACGGAATCCAGAAAACACGCTCTGCCAGCCGGCACTGCTGGATTAGCGACTCTACGTGTCGATGCTCAGTGGATCTTGGATCACACCGTTGAAAGCAAGAATAATAGATTCCCATTCGAACGACCCTTTTTAGATTTTTATAAGCGTTGTAAAACTGTCAGACGAGCTCTCGACGCCTATCTGAGGACACCCATAAGCGATGCTGTTGTCTTACGGTCAAAAGGCCTCGCAACCATTATTGATCCGATTGTTTCAGATCCGCAATTCAACATTCTTACAAAGCCCCTCCAAGAAAAAATATCCCTATTTGATGATTTGCGGAGTGCCCTGAGGCTGAATCCACGCATGTCAACGCCGTCCAGGAAAAGGAAAATAGTCCCCTCAGAAGTAATGGTATACGAACTCAACGACATTAAGAAGTCCGTAAAGGCCTACATGAGGTCGTTGCGTAAACGTCGGCCTGAGCGCGGACCAAGCCAGAATATTCGAGAATCAATTGACCTCGTTCTTGAGCATCTAAACCGCCATGATGATACGTTGTGGGGACACATAATCGAATTATCCGATGGGCGTGTTCGGGTGTTAAATCGAACGAATATTTCCTCCGAAAGTAATTTCAATGTCATGAAACATAATGAACGCCGCCGAAGCGGGAGGAAGAATCTTGGGCAAGATCTGGAGAACATGCCGGCGGCAACGGCGTTGACACGTAACCTGAAGAAAGATGACTATGTCAAAATCGTCTGCGGTGGAAATCTTAAACGCCTGCCCAAAGTCTTCGCCGACCTTGACATTCAGAAACGAAAGAGGCTCCTACGTGCAGATATGAAAATGAGCATTTCCGATGAACCATGGGTAGAAACCGCGTCTCTTTCGACGGCTGACAAAAAATTTGCGCGAAATGATTTTATAGAAAAGATGATTTCCGTCGCAGCATCGAGCCGTGCGCCGAGGATCGATCCCAGCCAATTTCAGCAAATCCAATAGAATTTTGACGCCATAGCT
>QIDY01000129.1 GCA_003228495.1 Nitrospirota bacterium | reverse complement strand
TTTATATGCCCCCTTTCGGGATGCTGCCTTTTCCAGCCCTTCCTTTGGCGATCGGTGCTCGTATCAAATGGATGCGGCTAATGCGCGAGAGGCGTTGAGGGAAGTGGACTTGGATCTTGAGGAAGGGGCCGATATCGTGATGGTCAAACCGGCGTTGTTCTATTTGGATATTCTCAGGCAAGTGCGCGATATGGTCCGGGTTCCTGTGGCGGCGTATCAGGTGAGTGGCGAATATAGCATGATTAAAGCTGCCGCCCAGCTTGGTTGGGTTGATGAATCATCCGTGATGATGGAAAGTCTTGTCTCGATCAAACGGGCAGGGGCGGACCTCATCCTGACGTATTTTGCTAAGGAAGCTGCTCAGCTCTTGAAGCAGAATGGCCTATGAACATTACCCGAGGTTTGCCGTCAGCTCCCCTGGATTCCTTTCCTGTTCTCACCATTGGTAATTTTGATGGGCAGCATTTGGGCCATTCCGCCCTCGTGCAGGCTGTCGTTGAAAATGCTCAACGGGTTAAGGGCGTTCCCATGGTGTTGTCGTTCGATCCACATCCGATCGAAGTATTGCGTCCGGGTACTGTTCCAAAATTTTTATCCGATGCCCAGGACAAATGCGATTTTTTTGAGCGTCTTGGAATAATGGAGCACATTATTCTCCCCTTTACTCCGGCATTGGCTGCTCTTAATCCCAGTCAATTTGTGCAACAGGTATTGCATGACGGGTTGGGGGTTCGACAACTATTGGTCGGAGAAAACTTTGTATTTGGGAAAGGACGGAGTGGCACCATTCAGGATCTTATTCGGTTGGGAGAACAGGCCAATTTTGTGGTTCAGCCGGTGACGCCTGTGGTGTTGGGAAGTGAGGTCGTGAGTTCCACCCGTATTAGGAAATGTGTGATATCCGGCAATGTCGTGGAAGGGCGAAAGTGTTTGGGACGGCCCTATCGGTTCTCAGGGACGGTGATTGAAGGAGAAAAACGTGGGGGTCAAATGGGGTGGCCGACTGCCAATCTGCGGATTCCCCCCCACCGTGTGCTCCCCCTGCGGATGGAATCTATGCCACCTTGACAGAGGTTGATGGTGATTTTCTCCCTTCTGTCGCCTATATTGGCAAACGTCCGACATTTCAGGAAGGTGAACGCCTCTTGGAAGTCCATGTTTTTGATCATATGTTGCAACTGTATGGCAAAAATATTTCCGTCTCGTTTATTGAACAAGTGCGAGAGGATATGACCTTTTCCAGTGTCGATGGTCTTTTAAAGCAAATGGATCAGGATGGGGCTCAGGCTCGAGAAATCTTAGCGAAGTATCAAGACAGCTGCCCTAATCCAATAAAGGAAATGGCTAAGTGAAGCATCAAGCACACCTCCTGAAGATGGAGGGAAATGTCCATCAAGCCATTCGGGCTCGGGATTTGCTGAGTCCAGGAGACCGCATTGTCGTGGCCGTGTCTGGTGGGCCGGACTCTGTTGCCTTGTTGTCGTGTCTTGTGGCGTTGTCGACCCGATGGAATTGGGAGCTGAGTATTGGGCATGTGAATCATGGTCTCCGTGGAACGGAAAGTGATGAGGATGCAGCCTTTGTCGAACGATTAGGGAAATACTTTAGAGTCCCGGTGAGTATCCGTGAGGTTTGCCTGAAGAAACAAGATGCCAAATTCACAAAACAATCGTTCCAGGTCTATGCGCGCGAGGCTCGATATCAAGCCTTGGAAAGTATTCTTCAGGAGCGTTGTGCTACAAAAATTGCGACAGGACATACGGCCGATGATCAAGCCGAAACCGTCTTGATGTGGATGCTCCGAGGGAGTGGAACCGGAGGTTTGAGTGGCATCCCCCCCAAACGTGGAACATGCATTGTGCGACCGATTCTTGATATTTCCCGAAGTGCGATTGTGGCCTATTTGGAGCAGCGGCAGCTTGAATGGCGGATGGATTCTTCTAATCGTCAGCCAGTGTATTTGCGAAATCGTCTTCGCCAAGATCTGATGCCTCATCTCAAAGAATATTCACCCGGGATAGTCAATGTCTTAACGCGTCAGGCGGAGATCATCGGCGATGACCATGCCTATCTCGAAGATGTGGCTGCGGAAGCCTTTCACCGAATGTGTGTGATCGAGGATGGCAGAAACATCCAATTGGATAGAGACGCACTGCTTAGGTTACCAATGGCGATTCGACGCCGGGTTGTGAGAAAGGGTATGCAGCAGATGATGGGGAAAACGCAAGGCCCTCGATTTGATGTCGTCCAACGGCTGTTAGATCGTTTGGAACATGGGCA
>QIDY01000343.1 GCA_003228495.1 Nitrospirota bacterium | reverse complement strand
GAATGGCGCAATGGGTTCGCTGGCCTCGAGAATGTGCTTCCTTACCTTTTCACGATCATCCACAGTCAAGGCAGTCATCGTATTCGTTCAGCTTTCAATGATCATTGAAATATGCCTATCCCTTTGAAACAGGGTTAACAAAAATTTTTGTGTGATATGAGATTTCTGCATAGCAATACCGAATAGCAAAGCATCAACCTGTTTCAAAGGAATAGGCATTCATTGAAATCATTGAAAATTGACAATAGCCCACGATATGAATTTTGGCCAAAAATTAGCGCTTTCATTTTCCATCCCTAATCACCAGACAAGTAAAAAAACTTTGTTCTTGACCTCAAAAATTCCTCATTAAGGATATACAAAGATGCCTTTTACGTCCACAGGATGATTTTTCTGAGGGAGTATAAGGACGGGGTCTAGGAGTAAGGTGAAAAATGGTAGAAACGAGTTGAGGAACTCCTATATTCCATTGACTAAGGATTTGAGAGAAAATAATTTGAACAAATTCGCAACAAGATATGGGTCAGATTGGGATGGAACGATTGAGGAAAAACCGAGGCATAGTAGAGCTATGTTGAGGTTTTTTCGATTGAGGCGCGTTCAAAGATGGCCCGAAGATTGGATGCGAAATGTCCAAGTTATTTCCTCTCAAGTCCTAAGCAAAAACAAAGCGATTCTTTTGAAGAATGGACTTACCAGAGGTGAAGCTGAGATGGTGATATGTAATGCCATTATCAAGTTCGAACAAGAATTAATGGCCGTGGGCCTATGGGTGTGAAAAACTCTGCAGTCAAATCTGCGAGATTCAGGGTCACATTTTTCCCTTCCTGAAGAAAGCGATAGAGATGTTTGCACAACGCAATCCACCTGCTGAAAATAGCAGAATCTCACACAATGATAGACGCTGTGTTGTCATCCTGTTGGGTGATATTCACATTCAATTTAAAGAACGAGGGAACCGGAGCAATGAAAACGACTAGGAGCCTTGAAGGTTCAACACCAGCAACTTGGGTTGGGGCTTCTCCTCCATGGCGTAGCGCATGGCTTCTCGACCCATCCTGGAATTCTTCACTCCGCCATAGGGCATATGCTCGGCACGGAAGGTGGGAATTTTATTGGCGAGCACGGCGCCGACATCGGGGCTTGGTCGGATTGGAAAATCTTTTTGACATCGTTGGTAAAGACTCCGGCCTGCAGGCCGAAGTCGGAATTATTTAAGGCCCCGAGAACCTCGTCAAACATGCGGTATGACATCACCGTGACTACCGGCTCGAACACTTCACACCCGGACACTTTCATTTTCTGTGTGATGTCAGTGAGCACTGTGGCGTCTACTACCAAGCCCTGTCCCTTTCCGAGTGACGAGACCGACCTGACCGAAGACATGCCCAGGTTGATTGGCCTTTAGATGAGCCAACGCGGGGAATCTTCCCGTTTCACGGTTCCGTTGAGGTGAACCGTTCACGGCGGCTCACGGCAACATCGGAGACGAACATGGCGCCGGAATGGCGATT
>QIDY01000070.1 GCA_003228495.1 Nitrospirota bacterium | reverse complement strand
TTTTATGCCCACCTGAACCTCGCTCCGCCATACCACAGTATTGAAAAAGCTGTTCAATTTTTATCCCATACGCTTCGAACCAAATCCCAACCATTCCAACAATCGTTACTCAAGGATTCTCAAAAAAAATGGGCATTATTCGAGGAGATTTTCCTGGCATCCGGATTATCGCGAAAACACCGAGGCATCATCACTCAATTAGCGCACACCCCAACTCTCTCTCCTGCGAGTGAAGAATCATTACGTTTCTTAAGAATTTTTACTGATATGCCATCCTCCAGTCATTGCTCAATTGTAACCAAATCTCTTCCTAGTCGAACATCCAAGATCCAGAGAAATCCTAACAAACATACTTAAGACTAAAGGATACATTTGTGTCATTCCTACAACAGCTTTGCGCGTCATTTTGTGGTCTGACAAGAAAAGTCCCTATTTTTTCTCATTTATGGTATTAGTATAGCTTTTGCAGATATTTTTTTGATCTTTTTCGTATTAAATTTATTCATGCGTAAACAGCAAACACTTATCAAATCGACATATTTCTCTGGTATTGGCCTTCATTCCGGAAAGCCAACTTCTATCGCCCTGCATCCTGCTCCACCAAACACAGGGGTCATCTTTGTCAAGCAGATGGGCGACGAAATGGTATCCTGCCCAGCAACTATTCAATATTTAGAACAAACCGATCATTGCACCACACTCCAGTCAACCAACTTCAAAATCCAAACCGTTGAACACATTCTGTCGGCCTTGGCTGGATTTGAAATTGATAATGCCTATGTCGAAGTTCAGGGGGACGAAATTCCGGCAGCCGACGGAAGCGCCGCCCCATTTGTAGAAATTATTGAAGAATGTGGGATCACTCCACAGGAAGCACCCCGCAACTACATCAAAATTGTTCAACCAATCCATGTAGAAGGCGAGCAAAGATCGATCACCGTCCTCCCTTCGGCACTCCCGCGTATCAGTTATTTCATCGACTTTCCTCACCCATTGATTCAACAGCAGGACTATCAACATTCCTGCACGCCTCAGGAGTTTAGTAAAAATATTGCGGCCGCTCGCACCTTTGCCTTTCGACAAGAAGTTGAGTTCCTCTGGGCGCGCGGCCTGGGATTGGGGGGTTCTCTTTATAATACCGTTGTCTTTTCAGAATCAGGGTTAGTCAATGAAGAGAAGTTACGATTCCATGACGAGTGCGTTCGTCATAAAATAATGGATTTGATCGGAGACCTTTCTCTCTTGGGTTCCCCGGTCATAGGACACTTTGAAGCAAACCGAGCTGGACATTTACTTCACACTCAACTCGTTCAAGCCATTCTGGACAACCCGGATAAATGGATTCTGTTAAATGCCGGGACCACGAATAAATCCAGTATCCTCAATGGAACGGCTGCCACCACCGCAAACACCCACTGCCTACACGAACTCCAACCCGCATTTCATTCCGTTTGAGCCGTTTAAGACCCATCAACGATTTAACGGCTCTATTGGCCCGTTGAATCCTTCAAAATTCCCTCAAAATCTAACACGATTGACGAACTTCATCTGACATCAAAGTAAGCTGGACTGTACAAAAAATCTCGTCCAAAGTTCGTGAGGAGTCGGGCGTAAGAGTGAAAACAAACAGTCCCGCATTGTCTTCACCTGACTGCCATGATACCCTGCTTCTGAACCTACAGAAATCTATTAGGACTTGAGAGAAAATACCTTGAACACATTCGCAACAAGATTTGGGGCAGATTTGGACGGAACAATTGAGGAAAAACCGAGGCATAGTAGAGCTATGTTGAGATTTTTTCGATTGAGGCGCGTTCAAAGATGGCCCGAAGATTGGCTGCGAAATGTCCAAGGTATTTTCTCTCAAGTCCTTAGTCTCCTAATCCACAATTGGGCATTCCTGAGTTTCTGTGTCTTCATCTTTTTATCAGGAACAGCGCTTAGCGGTACCAAAATCAAACACGACCCTCAAGGATTTTTTGGAATACCCTGGGGGAACTCCCTTGCCGATCGGAAAGACCTTAAAGAAATTGATGCCTCTCATTCCCTCCACATCTATACCCTCAAACAAGGAGGTCCCCATATCGGAGGGATTCCCATGGAATCCGTCAAACTCTATGTGCTTGAGAATAAATACGCACGGGCCCTCTTCCGATATCAAGGGGCATCTACCCACACATCCTTATTGCAACATTTGGAAACTCGATTTGGGAAAACCGATCGGTCATATGGCAGAATGATGCGAGGACTTAATCAACAGTACACGTGGCGAGGCCCTGAAACGGAAATTTCCATCACCTATCATGGGTTCAGAGAACGAGGGTTTCTCACTGCTGAAAGCCGAGTATTAGCGCCTTTGCTTCTCAACATCTATGAAGACTATTCAGATTAACACTCCAAATTAGTTAGGGGTCAGACTCGAATAAATAGACTTCTTCCCTAAATTCGCTGAAAACTCCCTATTCCTTTGATTCTCTAAAGCTTTTGCTTTTACCCGATGCCAGGAGGTCACGGGCTTCTAGGACTTTTTGGACGACCATTTCCACATTCTCTTTATCCGCAAATGGAGACATAATAAAGGATTTTAATGCCACGATGGGTTCACCATAATCCGTTGTTCGATAACAATCGGTTAACGATAACATGACCCCACGCCCGGCCATCCCTTCTTGATGCACGAATTTATAGATTTTCCGGTTATAGTCATTATGCTGCAGCAACACATCCCGAAACGCCGGATCATGCATTTCTTTTTCCTTGATCTGAAAGGTATCTACGCCATCAGGATACGC
>QIDY01000190.1 GCA_003228495.1 Nitrospirota bacterium | reverse complement strand
AGTCGGGGCGCCGTAATGTTGCATCGCGGTGTACCAACAAAGGTCATCGTCATGCTCCAAGCCGAGCCGTACTGTCTCCGGGTGACGTTTGAACTCGCGCACGAGCCGCCGTTCGATCTCTGGTGCAGATTTGAGCGGGACGTTCCAGCTTGCGCAGGCTCGTTCGAGAGAGGTGACCAAACCGCGACTCTCAAGGTCGCCACGAAAGATCCAACCGCGATCGAGAGTCGCCATATTCTCGACGAAGTCAGGCCAGGTCTTGATCACCTCCGGCTGCGTTGCTTTAAGTCGATCCACCATATTCGCCATTCCCTCCTGATGGAATGTATAGTTCTATTTTCGGCGCCCCATCCCTCGCTGGCACTAGCGAGCTGCCTTCTTCATGGAGTTAACAATAGCAACGGTGCGAACGCTCACCGTTGTCACACGCGTCAGCAAATCGATGACCTTCTCTTTGTAGTCCGCGAAACGGTAGGTGTCGAACTTCTCGCGGATTGTCGGGTCCTTAGGTTTCTTCTCTTTATATTGATCGAGAATCCATTCGAGAGCCGATCGGTTGCCAAGTGTGTAAGCCCAGGCCTCCCTCGGGATGCCGGAGATCGTGGTTTCATTATCTAACACGATGTAACCCGCGTCTTTATAGGACTTGAGCATAGCCTTGGGTGCCATGCCTGCCTTACGAGACTTCTCATCGGGGATGTCAGTACGTATGAGCTTGGCTGGCACAGCCTGCTCGAAGCCGATGTGCAGATCCATCAACTCCTTGCCCCAGTCGGCCCATTGCCAGAATTCAGCATAAAACGGAATGCGGGGAAACTCCCGCTTGAGATTCATCGCGTACCTTTCGCAATAAACCGGATCATGCAACACACCATAGACGTAGTGGAAGATATCTTCCTTCGTGATCAAGCGCGCGGGCTTTTTGCGATCGGGCTGGTAGTGCTTCCTGAACTGCCTAAGAGCCCAGTCCGTAACATTCTCTTGTCTCTCTCCGCTAGAGTCGAAAGTCCATAGTGGGACGGACTCTGTCCCACCATTGCCCCTCTTCAATAGACAATAGTCAAACGGACCACTGACGACCATCGCTGCAAGTGGATTAGAGGAATAGACACACAAAAAGGCGATTGTCGGATTTGACTTTGTGAGGTCTTTCCCCAAAAACTGAAAGTGGTATTCCGTAAGACGGTCACTCAGCATTTTGTCTGCCCAATAAACCTTTTTCAAAAAAGGGCGAAAGAGAGAAACGACATGGCCGCCATTATTAACCCGGCAATACTAGATAGTGCAACCTATGCGGCATAAGCAATCTTGGGATGTTTGAAATACTTGTTCACTCGTGCCGGTGACTTCTGCAATTTCGTCATGTGAGCGCGTACTTTTTTCTTGAGACCTTCTGTATCTCGAGCCGGGGATCGTGAATGTACCCCTGCCTTGAGATCACAATTCAAATATTCATCAGGATTCAATTCCGGGGAATAGGCCGGGAGAAAGAAGAGTTCGATTTCCTCCGTGTACGCTTGCAGCCATTCCTTGACCACTCGTGCATGATGGACCCGCAGATTGTCCAGAACCAGAAAGATCTTCCGCTCTGCATCCTTGAGCAGTTGTTTGATGAATTTCATAAACATCTTCGCGTTCATGGTGTCCTGGTACAGCATGAACCGTACCTTCCCCTGATTGGTGATCGACGAGATCATATTGATCGAGGCCCGCTTGGCCGATAATCGGATCACCGGCGTCTTGCCTTTGGGGGCGTACCCGCGCCCATGCTGACAGTCACTCCGGACTCCCGTTTCATCCCCCCAGTGGATCTCGGCTCCCTCGTGCTTGGCCCGTTTGGCAATTGCCGGGTATTCTTCATCCAGCCACTTCCGCACCGAAGCGGGACGTTGTTCATACGCATGTTTCAACGGTTTTTGTGGGGTAAATCCCCATCGCTTCAGATACTCACCAACCGTCCGAAGCGGCATGGTGATTCCAAACCGAATCTTCATGAGTTCTTGCACCGCCTGGCGGGTCCAGAGCGCAAAGACCAACTTCAACTGATCCGGGGTTTTCTCCACAATTAAACCTTGAATCTCTCGTTCTTGTGAACCATCGAGCGTTCTCCATTGGCCTGCCTCAAACCCGCGTTTCTTGGACTTCAGGCCTTTGGCTCCTTCCTGTTCATACACCTTCCACCAGTTTGATACGGTGTTCCGGTGAACCCCCACGATCTCGGCAATCGCCACATATGTGTGGCCCATCTTCTTCAACCGGATCGCTTGTCGGCGTACGTGTTCCTGTGTCTCGGGCGACAGCGTGCGTGCATCGGTATTTTTCATGCCAGTAGTCTACCAGCATCTAGCTCCTAATGCAATCTA
>QIDY01000005.1 GCA_003228495.1 Nitrospirota bacterium | reverse complement strand
GGCGCGTCACCAACAGATCCTGACTACGAAGGAGTTGAATGGCTTCATGGGAGGCGCCCGCCATGATTTCCCCCTGAATAGTTTTTCCTCCGTGGTTTTTCGCCATGTATTGAAACAGCGGCATCGTGTTCATTCCAACTGGTTTCTATTGCTTGCCTAATCGAAACAGTGAAAAGTGTGAGAAGTAAAAAGTTCGAAATAAGAGAAAAAGAAAACCTGCATTTCATTCTTGGGCATTTCCTTCTGTCTTCTCTCCTTACTGTTCACTTCTTACTTCTCACTTTTCACTTCTTACGCCCTCGGGCGCAACCGCGCTAACGACATAGAGGCCCTGTTCGTTCCAATAACTTGGTTAATTCTTCGGGGAATATCGTCAGTTCTAAGGCCAACTCCGAGGCAATCACTTTTTTATTCACCAAATCGACGAGAGCCTGGTTCATGGTCTGCATGCCATATTGCGCCTGCCCGGTCTGCATCATGGAATAGACTTGATGCAACTTATCTTCACGAATGAGGTTCCGAATAGCAGGAGAAAGAATCAAAATTTCTAAGGCCAACACCCTTCCCGCTCTTTCCAAACGTGGAACCAGCCTTTGTGACAGAATCCCCTCCAGCACCATCGACAACTGAACACGCACCTCTGGTTGTTGATGGGCAGGAAAAACCGAGATCAGCCGACTCAACGATTGAATGGCAGAGTTGGTATGTAGGGTGGCCACGGTCAAATGCCCGGTTTCTGCCATGGTCAGTGCAGCCTGAATTGTCTCAAGATCGCGTAATTCCCCTAAAAACACCACATCGGGATCTTGCCGTAAAACACCTTTGAGAGCGTCTTGAAACTCTCGGACATCGGAGCCCACTTCGAGCTGGGATACAAGACTGTTCTTGTGGGCATGGAGCACTTCAATGGGATCTTCAAGCGAAACAATATGGGCCCGCCGTTCTTGATTCACCTGATCCAGCATGGCGGCCAGCGTAGTGCTTTTTCCACTGCCCGTTGGACCCGTAACTAGGACGAGCCCCTGGGATTTTTGCATCAAAGCTTTGACAACTGGTGGCACTCCTAATTCTTCACATGAGGGAATCCTATCGGAAACCGCACGAATCGCCATAGCCAAAGAACCCCGCTGGGTATATAAATGAAATCGGAATCGGCCCATTTCCGGTACCGTGTGCGCGCCGTCCCATTCACCGGTCTCCGCCACCTGCCGTTGCTGTTCTTCAGTAAGCAAACTTTCTGCGAATCGGCTTAAATCCAGGCTTGTCAGTTTCGCCTCCTCCATAGGCCTCAAATGCCCATCGACTCGAAGACGAGGCACAGTATCTGCTACGAGATGCAAATCAGATCCACCTTGCTGACGTAAATCTTGCAACAGCGCAAACAGGTCCATCAATCTCACACACCTCTCGCCATGGGTGCAGGCGATCCCTCGTCACTGGTTTCCGTCAAAATTTCACTCACCGTCGTCTGACCTTGCTGTACGGCCACTAACCCTGCCTGACGCAAAGTTCGACACCCTTCCTGCATGGCACAGGCTCTCAGCTCGCTGGTCGAGGCACGAGATAAAATCGTGTCATGCAATCGTTCAAGGATGGGCAAAGTTTCAAAGAGCGCCATGCGGCCTTTGTACCCTGTCATATGGCACTGTGTGCAACCGCGACCTTTCATCGCATGCACCGTCCCGATCATGTCATCATCAAA
>QIDY01000081.1 GCA_003228495.1 Nitrospirota bacterium | reverse complement strand
TTTTCAGGGGTGATATTCAAAATAAATCGGGCCCGTTCTTCATTCATGCTGCGTTGAAAGAGTCCGCCACTAACGGTCTTGGGGTTATGGACCGTAATCCAAGCAGTTTCAATGACGCCACTGGCTTTATCGATTCGGCGCAATTCAAATTCTTGCAGGCTTGCCAGGGCAACGCTCCAACTTTCATCTAGCGAACAGGTCGTGGCAACTCGTGGTGCGCTGAACCAGCCAGCGCACCCCGAAGAGAGAAAGAACGCAGCGCAAACACTAAGGAGGGATCGGTTCATCTTTTAGAAATACGTGGCCCAACCTATCTGCCAGCCGTTGCGTGACTGGGGATCGTCTTTCTGGTCATTAAAGGTCCAAGCGAATTTGAGCACGGAATCTTCAATAGGTCGGAAATTGAACCCGAGAGTGAGCCGTTGTAGCTCATTGATATTTCCTTTCCGTTGAGAATTGGTGTCGGCGTCTCCCCATCGCACAATGGCCGTGAACGTGGAAGAATCACCAAAATGCGTCGGAGCCATTCGTTTGAGAAATTCCGGCATGAAATGGTAATTGGCTTGCACGTAATACCCATCCATTCGTTTGGGAGGTGTTCCATTGGCTGCATCAGGATTTTTCGAACCTCCTCCAATTCGTGTCCAAGCAGCCTCTCCGAGCAATTCAAAGGGCCCCCGTTGAATCAATCCGTCTATCGCCAAAATGGTCATATAGTGGTCACCCTCATTGTCCCATTTTCCACGATGCACGGAGCCTGCGACTTCAATGCCCAGGAAAGGACTCACCGCAACACGACTGACAATGGCTTTATTTCCATTATTATCGGTTTGAAAGCTTCCCCGGTTTCCTCGATACCCTTCTTCTCCAAACGTGGCTCCACCTGGAGCGCTGCTTCCTCCATCAAACCCTTGGGTGACGTAAAATTCGTAGTCCACTTTGGCAAGTTGTGTGGGGTAGAACGTGCCGAAAATCCCCACGCCAGATTCGGCAAAGGTCGAAGGAATAATCAAGCGGCTGACCATGGGCCGAAGGGGAAGGTCATTCAATGGTGTGTCATGAATAAGATTGAATCGACCCAAAGGAACCAAAAGGATCCCGGCTCTCAGGTTCAACAAATCGCCGAACCGATAGTCCATGGCAGCGAATTCGATCTTGACGTCCCCATCGCCTTGATTGCCTTGAGGCCCACCATGCTCAATTTCAAGTTCGGTTGCGATGCTCAGTCGATCCGTGACTTGCGAATAAAAGAATGGCACAAATCGTTCTTGGTCAAATTCCAATCCTTCTCTGCAATCGAGAGTCTGTGATGATGAAATCTATGTAACCGCCGAGGATGGTTTTTGGCGCACGCACGAAGGGTTTGGCATAAATGGTGCGACCACCTTGAAGGATATTGCCACCAGTCATCACCTCATTGCTCCCTTGTTGAATCCTCTGTTGAGTTTGACTGGTCTGACCTAAGCCTGGTTCCGGCATTTGCTCAAAATCGGTTGGAGGGGTGTTTTGAGGTGTACGAGAAAGAATCTCTTCCAACCGTTGATCCACAATCCGTTCGATGTCTTCTTTCGAAACCGCGGAAATTGGAGTTGCAGAAAGAGTCTCATCTCTTGCAATGGCTACATTACTCAATCCAAACTCTCCGACTAAGAAACTGAAGGCTGCCAAGGCCCCAAACATCAACCGAAACTTCATGATGTGTACTCCCGTGCATTGGGGACTCCATGGTCCTCTGAGGTGAAAGAAAATGGAGCTCAGGGGCCCTCAGCATTATTAGGACCAGTGAATCAAACGGTTAGGAGGAAATCCTAGATGAGGATGTGGTGGTGCAAAGCTGAACGGTGACTTCGGATTCTAAAAGAGAAGAAAAAGGTATGGAAACAAGACGTTTACATCGCTTGCATTTCAATTCCACACCCCTAACTCCTAACTTCGCGACTAACTGCCCACATTCACACCGAGCCTCAGACGGCCCGGAATTGGACCCTTTGATGGCTGTTTGATACTGACAAAATAAAAACTTTGCTTAAAAATAATGAGAATGATTATGAATACTATCTTATTTGAAATTGATAACTATTATTAATAATGAAATGTTGTGGAGTTTGTCAATCCCCTTAGAGATATTGATCTGAAAAAAAGAGCCTAAGAGGTCTTAGCTAGAGTAGAGGTTGCCTAAGTCAAATGAGAGATATTGGCAGGTTGGTAAAGACCGTTAATACTCTTCAATAGCCAGGAATATTCGCATTTTTGCCGGGTGACCAGTAGAATGGTGGAACTAGGGGAAAGATGAATTTTTATCCAAGACGAGTATGATTGCTCAAATTATGACTCTTTATTTACCTAGGAGAAAAACCTTGAATCAGCCAACGAATAGGCGCTCATTGTCATGTACATATTTGCTAACCGTGATGCTCACTCTCGGTTTTTGGGCTACAAGCTTGGGCGAGAGTCAGGCCAAGGAAGTCATGATAAAGCGCAGTCAATATCTGATGGGTACGCTTGTGTTTGTGACCGGGGTGGCCTCAG
>QIDY01000053.1 GCA_003228495.1 Nitrospirota bacterium | reverse complement strand
TGTGGCGCTGGCGGAATTGTTTGATACACCATTGGTGACGTGTGATACTCGCCCTGCCTCCAACTCAGGACATTCCGCGATAGTTGAAGTGTCTTAACACTCCGCTTCATTACACAAAATAAGCAAAATTATTTTATGGATATATTCATTCCTCTTTCCTTCCACCCGAACATCAAGAGCCTGAAAGATACTGAATGCGGAGAAAACAAGACATAAACCTTGAGTCTAGCAGGACAAACAAAAACTTATAATACAAGACTTGACCCTGATTGTAAGTTTCTCTTGTTGAGGCTCATCCTTAGGAATCAGGAGGTGGCCAACTCCAAACCCCTCTTTGATTCCGTACTTGTTGACTTGTTTCTATAGCCTACCTAAGATGGGTTTTGGGAAATGTTAACCTCGGGAGAAAACCCGAATTAATGGACATTGAGCACATACGGGATCGTGTGCGAAAGGGGAGCTATGTTATTTCCTTTACACATACCGAGAAGCTACGGCGACGAAAGATTTCACTTGCAACCATCGAACAGGCCATGGGCGAAGGTGAAATCATCGAGTCCTATCCTGAAGATCCGAGGGGACCTTCCTGTTTGATTCAGGGGTACGCAAAAAACGGTCAGCCTATCCACATCGTATGCGGAAATCTTGAAAAAGATCTCATTCTCATCATCACAGCATACGAGCCGGATTCCGCTGAGTGGGAATCCGATTGGAAGACACGAAAGAAAGGGATGGCGTGATGAATCAGGAATGTTACTTCTGCAAAAGCAGGGTCATGGAAGAGGTCACCAGCGTAGACTTCTGGTGGGGTGATGACCTGAAAATCATCGAGAACGTGCCGGCTGGTATCTGCCAGCAATGCGGTGAGAAGTACTTTGAACCCGTGGTTTACAAGGAAATGGAGCGACTCGCAAAAGGCTCAGGGCTGGCTATCCGACATCTTTCTGTGGATGTGATGCGCTACCCTGTCGCCTAGGATAGCCTCCGAACCTCTTGTTCTTACCGATCCAGTCTCCAGGAAGTCGGTATGAGGAGTTGTCAGATTCATAATCTGTGACCGTTCACAGAACCAGGCGTTTTTGAAACTGTTACTGCGAATGATATTTTATTTATAAGGTGGCAGAATCCTTTTTTATTATAGCTGAAGAATCTTTTCTGCAATCAACCCACAACCCGCGCCAATACCCTTAATCCTTTCCTAAGGCCCTTTTCTTGAAGGCCTATTTTCATTCCAACAAAAAGCCCCTGCCGGAGTTACCAACAGGGGCTTGAAATTCATTCAAAATCTTTTTGGTTGCGGGGGAGGGATTTGAACCCTCGACCTTTGGGTTATGCGTACCACTACAGCTTCCGCTGCCTGAGTGATCAGTTTGTGGTCTGGACTTTCCCTTCACCCTCGGCCAGCCATTGCTGCCGTTAGGGTGCCTGCCATCAAGTCTCTACACCTTCTCTCTCTTTCAATAATTTCACTGAGAGAGCTTGGCTCGGGATTACCCCGCTAGCGGCTTCCCCGAATTTGACAGGTGATCATACAGAAGTTTCCTTCTGTACCGCCCAATGTAGGATAAGTTCCCAAGCGTCACGGTATTTAGCGGACCGTGGCTTTCTTTGCCGCTTGTCAGTTTCCACCAAATGAATTTCACTGGCGTAACTGATGAACACTTCAACAGGAAAAACATAGAACAAATCTAAATCCTGAAGGTAGACAAGGGCAAAATCAAAATCCGATG
>QIDY01000284.1 GCA_003228495.1 Nitrospirota bacterium | reverse complement strand
TCCCATCGTTCCAACATCGCGCCAGTAACCCCATTCTTCATATGGATGAATGCCGGGCACCGAATTTTCCAGGAAGTCGTAGGCTAAGACACGATGGGATTTGATAAGGGAAGGAATGATATCTCGTCCAAAATCATGCGTTCCAGTCTGACTGGCATCTTTCTCTAAGATTTGGACTAAGGTATCGGCATTGAAAATATAATTGCCCATTGAGCTGTACGACATTTCTGGATTGCCAGGCATGGGTTTGGGCTGAATGGGCTTTTCCTCAAAGCCGATAATCTTGTAATTGGAGTTGGCTTCAATGATACCAAAGCCTTTGGCGGCATGAATCGGGACGGGGAGCGCGGCCACAGTCACTTCGGCTTGATGATCAAGATGAAACTGGATCATTTGCCGGAGATCCATGCGGTAAATATGATCGGCTAAATATGATCGGCTCCGAAGACGGCGACTAAGCCTGGCGCAAAATCGTGAATAAGATTGATGTTCTGATACACTGCATCGGCAGTCCCTTCATACCATTTTCCCCGTCCCTTCATCTGCGGGGGGACGACGGTGATAAACGCCTGTCGATTTGGGCCGCTAAAGCGCCATGCCCGCCGAAGGTGCTCAATGAGGGATTGTGAGCGATATTGCACGAGCACATACATGGCTTGAATGCCTGAGTTGATGAAATTACTCAGGACGAAATCTGCAATACGATAGTTGCCCGCGAAGGGGACCGAAGGTTTACTCCGTTGTTCGGTAAGGGGCATTAAGCGCTCTCCCTTGCCTCCGGCCATAATCATAGCCAGGACCTTTTGGGGTATTCGTTCCTGAGAGGGGTTTTGTCGAGATGTAGGTGACATGGTTACGAAGAGTTGGGCTTAACGGGGAGTTGTTTCTGTTCGGCTACAGTTCGTTCAAGTTGGGCGATGGTTTTTTGTTGTTGGGCAATCAAGCGACTTTTTTTGATAAAAGACGGCACTGAGGCGATTATACTCAACATGACGCCAAAAGCTAAAGCGGTGAGAAGCACCACGACGAGCGATCCTTGAAATGTCCACGAAAAAAAGTTGAGGATGATCGGTTCGGAATTCTGTAATGAAAAGGCAACGGCGAAAAACAAGATGAGTAAAAATGTGATGAGTACGGAATACATAGGCTGGGAAATTTGGTAGACTCTTCTAGTTAACATAGAAGCTACCGCTTGGCAATGCCTCTGACCCCTGAACAACTTCAACGAATTTTGAATGCCCAAGAATGGGATCCTTTTTCCGTACTGGGTCCGCACCCAGAACGCCATGGAAAAACCGATCATATTCGGATACGGGCTTTTCTACCTGATGCCGCTGAAGTGGCCTGCTTTCCTTATGGCCAGTATACGGATCCGTTACCCATGACTCTGGTTGCGCCGGATGGTCTGTTTGAAGCGGTCTTTCAAGGTAACACGTTAGATCCCACCTACCAATTTCGAGTCACCACGACACAAGGCCGTACTTTTCAACAATACGATCCCTATGCCTTTTCTCCCGTTTTATCGGAATTTGATTTGCATCTGTTTGGTCAAGGAAAACTCTATAAGGCCTATGACAAATTAGGGGCACATCGTTGCACACATGAAGGCGTCCAAGGGGTCAATTTTGCAGTATGGGCGCCGAATGCTAAACGGGTGAGCGTGGTTGGAAATTTTAATGACTGGGATGGCCGGTGGCATCCGATGCGGAGTCGAGGGGGAGTGGGAATTTGGGAGTTATTTCTTCCCGGTATAGAAGAAGGTGATCTGTATAAATACGAAATGTTGCCGCAGGGAGGAGGTCCGCCGTTTACGAAAGCGGATCCCTTTGCCACTGCTGCAGAATATCGTCCGAAAACGGCCTCTCTCGTCTATGATGTGTCTCAACATCAGTGGAACGAT
>QIDY01000297.1 GCA_003228495.1 Nitrospirota bacterium | reverse complement strand
CTGAGCAGTTGTTTCCTCATCTAGGAAGAAGTGTAGGGATCCGATTTTTTTCTTTGTTCAGTATTATTCAAGCGGACGGTGGGTTAATGAAGACATCCATCACTACTCTCGTGAAGGATTTAGCGGAGAAGAGAATTCAGCCTCAAATTTTTGAGCGCATTCCCCTTGAAGAGGCTGCACGAGCTCACGAGTTGCTGGAATCCCGAGCGGTGATGGGGAAAATAATTTTACAGCCCTGAAGAGTTAAGAACGAGTTTTGAATTCTAAGATCCTTCTATTTACCCTACACATCTTTACAAACGGCGTGACTCCAGGACATTCTCCAATACCCTTAGCCCCATTCCCAATGTCGGAAGAACCAATTTTTTAGCTTTCATGGGAGCGTTGAAAAAGTCCACCAGCGGCGTTCTTGTCCCTTTGTCGTGCTCACGTACTCACTTGTACGCTACGCGTGCCAAAGCGACTGCGGCCTTGCTGGACGAGCCTTTTTAAACATTCCTTTGTATTCTTGTTGCAGTGGAGCTACCTTCCCATGAAAATCCCCATTGAAGAAATGTTGTCTTCTTCAACATGCCCCATAGTTGATAAAGGAGAGACTAATCTGTCATGATTCTTATGCAATACGTAATTTTGTAGTATTGAAGAAAATCTTTTCCTCAGAAAGAGGGAGCATCGTTATTTTGTAATTTTTGCGGGGGTACCTGAAGCAACTTTATTTCTTTTGAAGGACTTTTTCGTCGACCATATTATGATGAAAACCATGCTTCCTCAAAAAATTATTTGGCTGCCATTTATTCTTCTTACATGCCTCTCGGGATGTGTTGCCACGAGTGAGCTACTATCCGGATCGGCTTCTGTTGCTAATTCCAGACCGGAGCCGTCTTCCCTCAGGGAGCCCATTCAGATTGGAGTTTCAACACAAGAAGAGGTGAGAGGTATGTTGGGGAATCCTACTGAGGGCAAAACTCATTCACCAAATGGGACTCAATTGGAATCTTGGGCCTATGTGTCTCATGAAGAAACCGTTCAACCATACCAGTATGTTCTATTTGTTGGCGCCTTCGCATTTTCCCGTTCTCACGTGAATGATTCCCCATCAGTTGCCATAAGCTTCTCCCCAAATGGCGTCGTCTCCGGCCTTACAGTTTCCACCCTGAATGCCTATGGTGATATACCCCCTTCCGAACTTTTCCCGGTCTCAGCTTCCTCCACCACTTTGTACGGGATGAGGAACCCGCAGATCTCTCATTCTCCCCACGCGACCAATTCGCATGTTCCATAAAGAGCATGTTGAGGCTTGAGTATAGTATTGTCAATTTAACTACCTTCTTGGCAGACTGGGCAACATGAAAAAGCCAACACCCAGCTGCCCAACGTCACCGGTTTCCCTCTGAAATTATCAGTCACGGCTGTACCATCGGTTCTGCCTCAGTTTTCGTGTCGCCCATCTTGCAAGCCGAACAAAATCTCGTAGCCGCCAATGCGGAAATCGGAGTTGCAAAAGGAAATTTTTTCCCAAGATTCACCCTCACCGGAAATTTGGGGACGATGAGTCGTGACTTCAATGAATTGTTCACCGGTCCAGCCAAATTTTGGGGGATCGGTCCCGGGGTGACCTTGCCTTTCTTCACCGCCGGTCTGAACATGGCAAATCTCAATGCCACAGAAGCGCGCCAGCAACAGGCCCTCATTCAGTACCAACAAACTATCCTAGAGGCCTTCCGTGAAGTAGAAGACGCCCTTATTGCGTATCAGAAATTTCGTCTCATACAAATACAAAAGAAAAAACTAGTGAAACTGAACCGACATGCGGTTGAATTATCAGAGGCCCGGTATGAAGAAGGTCTTGCTGACTACCTTGATGTCCTTGATTCCCAACGGGAACTGTTCACTGCGGAGCTTGATCTGACACAAATGAAACGAGCCCAACTTGTGGCCATGGTACGGCTCTACAAAGCTCTCGGCGGCGGATGGAACCCGGAATCCGATCCAGACTATGGGAACATACGCGCACCCTCACCCTTGAAACTCATGTAACGCCCTTCCATTTTGGCAAGGGTAGTTGGCGTCTTTCCAGCAATGAATGGTGAAGGCAATGTGTCATATACAACCGGCATGTATTTGAGGTCTCCGTATAGCCATTTCGGCTGTTCCGTATCATTTCTCTATTGGAAAAGAGTTTCCTCTCTCAAAATCCCCTTGACCTCCTATAGGACATTGGAATCCATGAATGAGCGCAAGAGATCAATGTGTATTCCGTTGCCGTAAACTGCTGAGAATGTCTTCAATCAACCGTGGCTTGCCGCGGGGCTACCGTGTAGGTTCCAAGGGCAGTCAGGATATCAAAATTGATGGCGGCTCGAAGAGCGATGTGTGGCATTTCCTCAGCTACTTTGGTTCGCCCGTTGCTGTGGGAACAATCAACGTGATTGTGCAATGAAGATGTTAGCTGCGTAGGTTGGGCAGGGGTGGCTTTGCTTATTGTTGGGCACGCTACGCTTTGCCCAACCTACGGACTCTCTTGCAATGCGATGGAATCGATTGGCTAGGTATTTTGTTTTCAAGGAACTATGGTGGCTTTTTAAAAAGAGAATGATATGGTATGATTCTAGAACCACTTTGAACCATAACGAACCACTGATAGGGGAGCGCCATGAAAACTGAGGCATTTACCGTTCGGGCCGAAAGTAAAAAAGTGAAACAACTAGACAAACTTGCCGGCCGGTTGGATCGATCCCGGAATTATCTGGTGAACCAGGCCATAGATCACCTCTTAGAATTAAATGCTTGGCAGGAAAAGATGACGAGGATAGGGATTCAAGCAGCGGAGGAAGGTCGGTTTGTGAGTGACACTGAGATGGGTCGAATTTTCAACAAATATGAAGATGAATCCTCGTGAAAGTAGTCTGGACGAAGCCTGCAGCAAGGGCCTTAGAGAGCATTCAAGACTATATTGCGAAAGATAATCCTCGGGCGGCCTGGGAAGTGGCCCGGAAGATAAGACAGACCGTGAACCTACTAAAAGATCATTCAAGAATGGGCAGGGAGGGCCGTGTCAGTGGTACCTATGAGTTGGTTATTCCGGCTTTGCCCTATATCGTGCCGTACCGGGTGAAAGGGAGCGAGATTCAGATACTGACTGTTTTTCATGCAGCAAGGAGATGGCCTCAAGATTTTGAATGAAAAGACCAATAACTACATTTCAAATTTCAAC
>QIDY01000135.1 GCA_003228495.1 Nitrospirota bacterium | reverse complement strand
ACCATAGTCTTCCAACATTCAGTTCTTCCTTCATAACTATCATGGTTCTTGCCACAGTCGCTTGGGGGACGTCCGCAGCATGGGCACAACGTGGAGATGCCAATGTCCTGGCCGCCAAGGCTGCCATTGCCTATGAGGATAAACAATACGATGAGGCCTTAACCCTGTTAAACAAAGCCATCGCCCTGGTCCCTCAGCACGAGCGAAGCCTTTTTTACAAAGGTTTGGTTTACCTCGCGCAAAAAAGACCCCAGGAGGCAATTGCACCATTGGAAACAGTTCATCAACTCCGCCCAGACGATCTAGACATTCAACACCACCTGGGCGTGGCTTATTTCTCCGTTGGGAACTATGACAAGGCCAAACCATTTCTGGACGCCGTTTATGACCAAAATCCTAACATGGAAAACATAGGCTATTATGTTGGATTTCTTCGGTACCGTGAGAAGCAATATGCAGAAGCTGTCGAAGCCTTTGAACAGAATCAGACGCCGAATCCTGACATTCGCCAATTAAACGGATTCTACCGTGGATTGGCACTAGGAGTCTTAGGGTTACCCGGAGAAGCCCTAAGTGAGCTGGAACAAGTTCAACGCACCCAAACGATCTCCCCTCTCACGCAAGCTTCCGTCCGAATTCGGGAAGCTCTCTCAGCCGGGCAAATTTTCGGAACACAAAAACGGTTCAGGTTTCAACTCAGTGTAGGTGGATTTTACGACGACAATGTGAAAATCAATCCCGATTCGGTCAACCCTATCCCAATCTTAACTCCCCCTAATAATCCCAATACCCTGATCCAGAATTTGCGAAGACGGGATACCACCGCACCAGGGTTTATCACCTCCTTGCGAGCCGATTATTCTTTTTTACGGGAAGGGCCATTCGAGGCCACCGCCACCTACTCTTTCTTACAAACTCTCCATGGTGAAGGCTTCAATGAATATAACATCCAGAGCCATTTGGTCGGTTTGTCAGGGTTTTACCGAGGTGTCATGGGAAATTTACCCTTTCAATTGGGCGCCCAATACACTTATGACTATCTCTTTTTGGATATGGATGGTTTTCTCTCACGTCATACTCCCACGTTAAGCGCCACGGTGATTGAACCGACCTTCACCCTTCCGGGAATTGGAGTGGTGGGCAATCTGACAACAGCCCTCTATCGCTATCAGTACAAAACATTTTACGAGAGCGAAATTGACAATGACCCGCGTGTCGCTGGAGACCGCCGAGATGGCTACAATAACACCCTTGGCGTGATCCATGCTTTTCGATTGGCTAGCGATCATCTAATACTACGAATTGGCTATCAATACGATAATGAAAGTACGGATGGAACGGCCTTTTCCTATCAAGGCAACCGCCTACTCACGGGTGGGCAACTGCAACTCCCCTGGGGCGACATGTCGCTCCGCTATGATTATGATGTCCACTGGCGAAATTATAAGAACTCTCAGACCACGACCATTTTTACCGATCGAGAGGGGCGCCTTAGTAAACGAGATGACACCCAACAGAC
>QIDY01000021.1 GCA_003228495.1 Nitrospirota bacterium | reverse complement strand
CGGGCTCAGTTTTTGGAGGCCAAAACGATCAATCAGCATGTCACGGAAAAACTTCAGAACATGGGTTTGTTGGAAAAAGAATTGAATGTCTTGCTTCACAGCCATACGATGGAGGGCCATCGTTACATTATTCAATCACCGTTGACCGGAACCATTTCTGAGCAAACCGTTGTTCTTGGCCAGGGTATCAAAGCCAGCGACCAGTTATTCGAGGTCGTGGATACTCGACAAGTCTGGGTTTTTGCGCATCTACCTATTGAACAGGCACAGCGATTCAAAAAAGGTGATCGTGGCACCATCGTTGCCAAAGGCAGGGAATCTATCGTAGCGCCTTTGGCCTATATTGCGCCGGTAGCGGACAAAGCCACGCTGACTATCCAGCTTCGGTTCGATGTGGACAATCACCAGGGTTTATTGAAACCTAACGAATATGTGGAGGTTCGTTTGGAAGAAGAAGCCTCGTCCATTTTGGCTATACCCGTGACCACTCCAATCTTGGTCGAGGGGGTTCGAGGCGTATTTGTCAAAAACAACCAAGACTACACATTTACTCCTGTGACGCTTGGCCTAGAAAGTGATGGATGGATCGAAGTGACGGAGGGTCTCTCGACAGGAGATGAAGTCGCCATTGCAGGTGTGTTTGATTTGAAAAATGCCCTCCTGAAAGATTCAATCGAAGGAGAAGGAAGCTAACCAACGTGGAACGCCTTCTCACCCTCTCTCTTCGTTATCGCTTCTTCACGCTCGTGACCCTTCTTCTGGTCATGGCTATGGGCATGTACTCGTTAGGCGAGTTGCCAATCGATGCCGTACCCGATCTCACTCCGGTTCAAGTCCAAATTCTGACTCGCGCTCCGGCATTAGGGCCTGTAGAAGTCGAGCAATTCGTGACCTTTCCTATTGAAACCAATTTGAGCGGACTGCCTGGCCTCAAAGAAATTCGTTCGATTTCTCGATATGGCATTTCAGTCGTGACTGCAATTTTTGAGGATCATTTAGATCTGTATTTCGTACGCCAACTTGTGAACGAACGATTGTCCGTTGCGATTGAGCAGATTCCATCAGAATATGCGCGACCCATGATGGGGCCGCTGACCACTGGTCTCGGTGAAGTCTATCAATTTACTCTCAGCGGCGAGGGCTATAGCCCCATGGAGTTGCGCACGTTGTTGGAATGGGATATTGGGCGTCGTCTTCGTTCTGTCCCCGGCGTGGTTGAGGTAAATATTTGGGGAGGGCGGGAGAAACAATTTCAAGTGATAGTGGATCCCCAAAGACTTCTGGCGGTGAAACTTTCTCTCAAAGATGTCTATGAGGCCTTAAAGCGAAATAATGCGCTGGCTGGTGGTGGTTATATTGTGCATGAACGGGAGCAGTTTCTCATTCGCGGGGAAGCCATGGCTCATGGTGTGACAGATCTAGGGAAAATCCTTGTCAAACATGCTCCCGGTGGAATTCCCCTTTACATCAAGGATGTGGCCGTTGTGCAAGAAGGCGCTAACCTCAGAATTGGTGCTGCCACCAGGATGGGGGAGGGGG
>QIDY01000205.1 GCA_003228495.1 Nitrospirota bacterium | reverse complement strand
GGTCGCTTCCAAGCTGTCTAAAAATGCGCTGAGTGGCACTTTTGAATCAACGACCACCTCCCGCCCCGCGGGGAGTTTGACCACCATATCAGGACGCAATCGCCCCGTTTCTGTTGAAACACTTTCCTGTTCATGAAAGTCGCAATACGCCGACATGCCAGCTAATTCTGCCGTCTTTCGCAAGGCAATTTCACCCCATCGGCCTCGTACGTGAGGAGATCGTAAGGCATTCACGAGTTTGGATGTTTCGGTTTGAAGTGTCGACTGGGCTGTGGCCAAATGTTTCAATTGTTCGCTCACAGAACTAAATTCACGAAGCCGCTTGTCTTCTAAGTCTTTGGTTTCTTGTTGATAGGTACGCAGGGATTCTGTGAGTGGTTTCATTAAGGCTTCCAGCGATGTGTGGCGATGATTCAGTTCGATAGCCGTTTCGTCTTTAAGAGCTTTGAATTTTTCTTCGGCTAATGCCAGAAATCCCTGATTATTTCCCGCTAAGGCCTCGGAGGCCAAGGAGCGAAACGTGTCCGAGAGGGTGAGTTTGGCCTCATCCAACATGGCTCGTTGAGATTCGAAGTGTTCCTGGGTATCCGATAATTTTGTTTCTGCCGCAACTTTCGCCACTTCCATGAGACGAAATTCTTTGCGAAGATCCTTTTCCTCTTGCTGCAGAGCCATAAGCCGGTTCCGAAGATCTTCCACTTGGACTTTACGGGCTGTGAGTTGGGATTCGACGGTCTGGAGAGCTTCCAACCTGCGGCTACGATGGAAGAGGGAACTCAGTGCCCAGGCGAGTCCGCCACCTATGAGGGTACTGGTTAGAAGCCACCAAAGGTATTGAGGATCTTGCAGCATATTCATGTGTGTTAAGGAATTTGTACCGTGACTCACTATTCAGAAAATACTCTAGCCTGGCAAAACTTGGCTGGTCTTTTCAACTGTTGCCTCAAGATCCATGAGCTGATGTAGCAAGTGAGTGTTGGTGAAGGCGATTTTTTGAGGGTTTTGAAATGAATACTCGTAGACGAAATCCGTATTCTTGGGTACAGTAACATCAGAATCGATGGATTCACGGCCCTTAGTAGATAAAAAGGGGAAGCATATATGGAGAAAAAACATCGAGTTTCTCTGTGGTACTTCATTATTGCATTTTGGGCATTAATTATTCTTCAGGAAGTCTATGTGGCCTCCCAACATATGGATGAAGTGCCCTATAGTCAATTTAAGGCATGGGTACAAGACGATAAGGTGGCGGAGGTTTCCATTACGGAAACGATCATTCACGGAAAGTTGAAACAGGAACGGGACCAGGAAGGCTCTGAGTGGTTTCAGACTGTGCGTGTAGATGATCCGGATTTGGTTCGGTTGCTGGAAGAAAAGGATGTGGAGTTTGCTGGTGTGATCATCAGTACCCTTTGGAAAGATGTGGCTTCTTGGGTCGTGCCGATTTTAGTTTTTGCCGGGATTTGGTTTTGGCTCCTGTTTTTGCCGGGATTTGGTTTTGGCTCCTGCGAAAACTCGGACAAAGCGCTGGCGGCGGATTTATGCGTATTGGTAAATCGAAAGCCAAGGTGTATATGGAACAGGATATTCCCACGCGCATGAAAGATCTGGCCGGGGTTGATGAAGCCACAGAGGAATTGTTAGAGGTCGTGGAATTTTTACGCACACCCGAAAAATATACACGAATTGGTGGAAAGATTCCCAAAGGTGTACTGCTGGTCGGGCCTCCCGGTACGGGAAAAACATTGCTGGCGAAGGCCATTGCCGGAGAAGCCGGAGTGCCGTTTTTCTCCATTAGCGGGTCCGAGTTCGTAGAAATGTTTGTAGGAGTTGGGGCTGCTCGTGTCCGCGATTTATTTGAACAAGCGCAAGCGAAGGCGCCCTGTATTATTTTTATCGATGAGCTCGATGCGATAGGGAAGGCCAGGGGATCAGGCCCGATGGCGCATGAGGAACGTGAGCAAACTTTGGGTCAACTGCTGGTCGAAATGGATGGGTTCGATCCTCGCGTTGGCGTGATTATTTTAGCGGCGACGAATCGGCCGGAAATTTTAGATCAAGCCTTGCTCCGTGCCGGACGGTTTGATCGGCAGATTTTGGTTGACCGCCCTGATCGGGTAGGGCGAGCGGCGATTTTGG
>QIDY01000414.1 GCA_003228495.1 Nitrospirota bacterium | reverse complement strand
TGGAAGGTATGGTTCACGGACCATGTTCCTACGGTTTGTTTTGGTCCGACGGGTGTCAACGACAAAATTGCCCCGACCTTCATCAAACCATGCGCCCTTGACCTGAACCTTCACAAGCGCCCCACCTACGTCAAAGACCAGATCATACGGCAATCGGTCTCCTAGCGGTTTGAGAACGCCCCAGCCCCGCTTCAATCCATGAAGAACGGCTGATTGTTCTGTGATGTCCCCTTTGAGCTTTGTGCTCAAGATTATCCTACGGAATGAGCCCAACGAGCTACCAGACTGCTCCACCCCGCGGAGCGATATTAGAGGAGACACAACTTAGAAGTCAATGGAATGAATTCTAGAGTGTGGTTGTGACGTGAGCTGTGATATGTTTGGCACGGTATGTTGCTCCCGAGTATTTTTGCCATTGTGATGGGTCTGGCCCTGATTATCGGTGATTGGTTTCAATTCACCACGCTCAAACCCTGGGCATGCCGCTATGGTTGCCCTTTGGCCCGACGTCGAGACGTAGTCCCTAAACCGAAAGAGGCCTTTCCCCGGTTGTTCAAAACGAATAGCACGCTTCCCCTTCCCCATGGTGTGGCCCGTTGGGTGGCCGATCGTCAAGCCATCGTGATTCGTCCCTATTACCAAATGTTTTCCCTCCGGTTTCGTACCGCTTGGCCATTGAAAGGCACAATTGATTATCACTTTCAGGACGATCAACTCGAACTTCATTTGGCCAAACGGACTCCGTGGTCTTCCGCCGTTTTGACCCTGGTCTGGTTGCTGTTTGTCATCGGGGGCACGCTGGGGTTTGTAGTGATGTATACGATGGACGGAGGGTTTGGCACAGTCGGAGGATTATTCTGGGCGGTGGGGATGATCGCGTTAGGCCTGTTGGTGCTGGCCGGGGGAGTCATCCTCCTTGCATTCGCCTATCGGCTCGAGGATTCGCGATTAATGCAGGTCTACCAGGAATTACTCGGCGCGTTACAGCCTTCCACTTCTGGACAAGTTTCACAGGGAGACGAGTGAAACCCTTGAACATATCCCTAGGAGTCTTTTGAAATGAGATCTTTTTTAAGCTTGGAAAAGTTTTCGACTCGGAAGGATGGTAAGGCATAGGCCCAATCTTTGACTCGTTGATTTAATGATTCGACTTCCTTCCGGACTTCTTCCGGCTTATTAAGAATGGATTCTTTCTTGGGCGTTTCAGCATTCTTCTCCTTATCGTCCTTCTCCGTTTCCTCTCCTTCGGCCTTTGGACCGTCTTCCGTCTTTGAATTCGGTTCCGAGGGTTGAATCAGATTGGCGTCGAACTCAGCGGAAAATTTACCCCACATGTGTTCATCTTGTTTGGCAAGGTGAACATGCAACCGCAACCCATCAAAGGTTTCTAAGACCACGGACACTCCCGGGTTAGCCAAAAAATCCACCTCAGCCAGTGGCTTCACATCTTCCAATGACAACTGGACCAGCGTGCCCACTACATTGTTTATATTAAATTGCGAGGAGACCTTAAACCCAGCGGGAATCGAGTCCAGGTGAAAATCCAAATCGTCCGGCTT
>QIDY01000154.1 GCA_003228495.1 Nitrospirota bacterium | reverse complement strand
GTGCGGCAATGGATATTTCACGGATCACTCGCGTGAAAATTTTCCCCCGCTTGGCATCTTGAGCGCCTTTGTGACGCTTAATTGTGGACCAATGGCTATGTCCGCCCATCCAGCAATTTCCTTTGGTTTGACCATAACCCGAAGGGGGTGACCATGGCACCCCCTTCGGACCTGCGATGGCTTCTATCACAGTATTCGAAAGGGAGTCAATGCGTTCAATATATGGAGGAAAGTTGTGGAATTAAGGGTATGTTGTGACGGATCCTAACTTCAGAACTGTTGTTCTTCTCAGTCAGAGGTTATATGGTAATCTGTTTTTCATTTGTTGTTGATTGAAGGAAGAAAACCATGCGTGTGGTGTTTATGGGAACCCCCGATTTTGCGGTTCCTACGCTCCAACATCTCGTTCATTCTGAGTTTTCGGTTGTCGGTGTGGTGTGCCAACCTGATCGGCCTAGTGGGAGAGGAAAGAAAATTAAATTCGGTCCGGTAAAAACCTTTGCTCAGACTCGGAATCTTCCGATTGTCCAACCAGAGAAAATGAAAGACCCTACATTTCTGGATACCCTTCGGTCCTGGAATCCGGATGTCATTGTTGTTGCCGCCTTTGGGCGCATATTGCCGCAGGTCATTCTTGAGCTTCCCCCCAAGGGTTGCGTGAATGTCCATGGGTCACTTTTGCCGAAGTATCGTGGGGCAGCCCCTATCCAATGGGCCGTCATCAACGGGGAAAGGCAGACAGGTATTACGATCATGGTCATGGATAAAGGCATGGACACGGGAGCCATTCTTGAACAACAAGTGGTTCCTATTAATTCAGAGGATACGGCAGGGATTGTGGCATCACGAATGGCGGAGGTGGGTGGAGTGCTCCTGGTTTCCACTCTTCAGAAATGGATAGCAGGGACTGTGGTGGCTCAACCGCAGAACGAATCCGAAGCGACACTTGCCCCTGTACTCAAGAAAGATGACGGGCTGTTAGATTGGAATCAATCTGCCAAAACCCTGGCGAATCGTATTCGTGGGCTCGCTCCGTGGCCTGGGGGCTATACGTTTGTGGGGGGTGAGCGATGGGGAATCTGGAACGTTCGGGTAGAGGAGCAGGAAGGAGATTCTGCGTTTTCGTCGAAGGAGGAACATTATGTGCCGGGAACGATCATCGGAGTCACCAAACACGCGATTCAGATTCAGACGGGTCACGGTGTGTTACATTTTATAGAAATTCAACCGGCTAATAAGAAGCGAATGGCTGTGGCCGATTATGTTGCTGGCCACCGTATAGAAGTGGGAATGCAGTGCGTGGGAAAAAGCGGGTAGAAGAGAAAGACCTGTACCTCTCTGGTGGGCTTTGTTAGTCTTGAAAGATTTCAAGAATACAGTTTTTGCGAGACAGTATGTAGTTTAAAAAGGGGAAGTCAATGAGTGATGAAACATCAGAGTTGGTGGCCTATATTCAAAGCCAAATAGAGGAAATAACCACCATTCATGCCCAAGCGGAGAAGGCCCTTAATGCGGTGCAGGGGAAAGACCATGTCACGAAATGGAAACGAAAAGTGGTTGATGGCCTCGCGCCCT
>QIDY01000203.1 GCA_003228495.1 Nitrospirota bacterium | reverse complement strand
TAAACAGTGTTTTGAGATAGCCTGTTCGCCCTTCTATATATAATAACCGAAGTCGGGCGGTCACGGCGCCCCGATGTGTTTGTACGATTTTCGCCAGCTCGGAAATATTGGTGTTGAGATTGGCTAATTTCTGATCTTGCTCCTTAAGTTCCGCGTCGATGCGGTTGCGTTCCTTCTTTTTGCGATAGAGCTGCCGATCAAGTTGTTCAATGTTTTTGAGGACAGATCCTTGCTTTTTTTTGACTTTAGTGGCTTTTTTTTTGGTTTCTGCGATTTTTCTTTGTAACCGTTCCAGGCGTTGGCGCTCCTGAGACAGTTCGTTTTCGATGGTAGATGGGTCCGCCCCGGATCCCGGCTGAATGGCGAACAACAGGCTCAGCACGGGAAAACATGCGGCCGTCATAAGGAGTTTTTGAAAGACCGTCATAGCCGAAATCGCATCCATCCGTACATGCTAATGAGTGTACCGAAACATCCTAACAAGATTCCTCCGGTTATGAGGAGAAGGGAAAGGGAAAAAGGAAAAAATTCCAAGACAGACGAAAAGCCTCCGATCACGCTCAGCATGTGCGTTTTATGTGTGAAAAATTCGAATCCGCCACGCAGAAAGCCTAAGGCCATTCCTCCCCCTAACCCCCCAATAACCGCCCCTTCAATGAGGTAGGGGATGCTGATGAAGAGATTGGTCCCCCCAATTAAGCGCAGGATTTCAATTTCTCCTTGACGGGTATAAAAAGCGAGTTGCACGGTGTTGGCGATAATCGTAATAGAGGCCAAGGCTAGCACTCCTCCGACGATCAAGGCCCCAATTTCCATATAGGTGATCACGAGTGTTAACCGTTCGATCCACTCTCGATTGTATCGAACTCGATCGACATGGGGATTCTGTTGTAAGCGGTTAACGAGATTGGAAATGGTATCGGTGGAGGGGAGGTGGTCAACCAAATTCAGAACGAGCGAAGCCGGGAACGGACTCTTGCCCAAACCATCCAAGAGATGGACTTCATCTGGAAATTGGCGTTTGAAATCTTTTAGGGCCTCTTTCTTGGATATCAGTGTGAGGGAGTCGATGGCTGGATCCGTTTGAATGACTTGTTTTAGGTCTTGAAGCATTTGTGGTTTGATATCATCTTTGGGATAGACAATGATTTGAATGTTCGTTTGAACCCGTCCGATCAAATTATGGACATTGTGGTATAGGAGTAAAAACGTTCCAAAGCTGGTGAGGGTAAAAGCTGTCGTGATGATGCCGATTAAGGTGCTGGCTTGGTGTGTCCGGAGACTCATAAACGCTTCTCGAAAAAAGTACCAAAGGCGTTTCAAGCGTAGGCTCCTTGATCGGAGAGAAGATGCCCACAGTCAAGCCGTACAATTCTTCCATTCAATTGTTCCACGACCTGTCGATTGTGGGTGGCCATCATCACCGTGGTGCCACGTGCATTGATGGCCTTGAATAATTCAGCAATTTCCGTGGTGAGTTGCGGATCTAAATTGCCTGTGGGTTCATCCGCTAACAAGATGATAGGGCTATTCACAATAGCCCGCGCGATACAGGAACGCTGTTGTTCACCTGCCGAGAGCA
>QIDY01000260.1 GCA_003228495.1 Nitrospirota bacterium | reverse complement strand
TTCACTCATCTCAATTAAGGGGGCTTGTCGGTTTTCCTGGTCAAAGAAAAATCGCAGGCCATTCTTGACGATGTGATGTTCAGTGAGATAGTTCCCCAGACCAAGCCGCCTTGTTAGGTAATTCCCGGTGATCTCAACTGTCGATTCTCCAACTTTAAATGAAGTGGAACCACATTTTTCAAACAACCCAACTTTAAGATGGGGGAATGTCTGGCGTAGTTGTCTGGCTAGGAGGTTGCCGGCAAGGCCTGCTCCGAGGATGGCGATATCAAGATGATGCTTGGGCATTGTCAGTCAAGTCGGTTATTGCCGCTGGACGGCGAGCAGATGGTCGCAAAGAAGAAACAGATGAGCGATCCCAAGAACGCCGTTAAGCCAATTCCATGAAGCACAGGGGTCTGTGAACAGGTCTGCAACCCAAGCACCGTCTTATGGGGGCGTTGGTAAGACAAGGGATAATTTAACCCGATACCAAAAACCAACAGTAATGCGGCCAGATGAAACAAGAACAGTTTTTCACAAGAGCATGAAGGATGCTTAAGTCGAGCATAATCAAGCTTGCGATAGGAAGCAAGACGGCTAACATCTTGGAAACGGATCGTAGTCCGATAACCAAAATCAGGATCCGACAATCACTTCCGACTACCACGTACGTGGTGACTTCTTGATGCTAGGTCATGACCATACAGAATTCATGTGATCAAATGGTAGAGAGGGCTTGGCCCCTTGGCTCGCATGCTCGTGCCTCAAGGAGGTCGTTTGCCTGCTCGAAGCCTCGCCGAAATATTTCGCGGAGCCGGGTCACCGACTGCTGCGGAGTGAGAGGCTGTCCGACTTCTCTCACCCACTCGATGCCTTCTAAGGCGTCTGTGAAATTCCCGAGGTTACCTCGATAAAAGGCCTTGGTTCCCTGAAGATGTCGTTCAACCTTTTGAAAGAGCTGAGAGAATGTTGAGAGGGCATTGAGCACCTGCTGTTGCTCCTGAACCTGATTGGTGAGGAACTCCTCGTTGAGATGAAGATCCTGCACAAATTCCGAGAGCCAGATGTGATAGTACAAGGGAAAATCAAACTGAAATTTTAATTTGAGAAGTTCATAGCTGCCAAACATGGCATAGAGGTTGCGATATAGATGCATGTTGGCCTCATAACGAAAATGCATGTAGGCGTTTGAAAGATTGACGAGATTTTGTAAATGTTGGACCGAGGCGCCGTTTTCTTCCTGGCTAATCAAGTTTGTCAGAAAATCGTTTTCCAGTGCGATAAAGTCGGATCCTGGGCTGTAAAACGGATCAGTGGATACTGCGGATTCACCTGTTAAACCCCATCGGTTCTGGCTGAAATATTGGCGCGTCCCATAGGTCAGATGCTGGAAACTGCCGATGTCTAATAGGGTGGCCTCTCGGAGCAGTGACAATGGAGCATGGTGCTGTTTGAGAAATTCTAAAAACCCTTCGGGCTTCCGAAAAGTTTCCTGCCAACCGGCTGTTCGCTCCATGACAATCCCCACGCTCACGATATTCTGACTAATGGGAATGAACCAGATCCAATACCCTGGATAACAAAAATGGGTGGTCGATAATCGACGGCTTGTCCCATGAACGCGTTGGCGG
>QIDY01000048.1 GCA_003228495.1 Nitrospirota bacterium | reverse complement strand
AAATCAAAGGCATCAAGAAGATGATCACGGATGGGCGTCCCTGCGTAGAGGTGTTGACACAATTGGCCTCGACTCAGGAAGCGCTTCGGGGACTCACCAAATTGATGATGCGCAACTATCTCGAGAATTGCGCCACTGAAGCGATCCGCTCGAGAAGCGGTGACGAAATTTATGATGAGCTGATGGATGTCATTTTCAAATATTCCAGATAGCGTTCGCTGATTCGTTAAATGGACAAGAAGCCGTAAAATGAACAGGGGAAATAGAGTCAGCCATGCAACCGTCCTTGGTGTTCCCCTTTTGAGTTTCTTGTTAGCTATGGCCGCCTTGGGCACCGCGTTCTGGCCAAATGCCATAGCAGCTCATGAACCGATCTTCATGGTCAGCCCTCAAGCACCGGGTAAAGGAGCGTTCGATATGCACACGGAGGTCCTCCATGAACGGCAGGGAGATAACCGCGAGTTTAAACTGGAACAAGCCTTCACCTACGGATTCACCAGAGACTTGGCCGTCAGGTTTGAAATTCCGTTTAAACGACTGGAGGTCATGACCCCACAAGGGCAGACAGAGGACAATGGGCTTGGAGATCCAGGGGTTCGGCTCAAGTGGCGCTTTTGGGATAAAGACTTGCCCGGAGTGAAATATGCCGTGGCTGGCGTGCTCGAGTCCACCATCCCAACAGGCGATGGAGGCCGGAGGCTTGGCCGAGACAAGCCGAGTTTGCTGGCTAGCTTGGCCCACGGACGGGAGGGCTTGTTTTGGTACTACTTCGTGGACGCTCGTTATCAGTACCACGTTGAAGATAATAACACCAAACCGGGGGACCGCCTCTTTCTCGATGCGGCCTATGGCATCCGCCCGAAGCTTCGCGGACTGGAGGAGACGGATATTGTGTATTTCTTCGAGTTGAATTTTCTCCATGAAAATAGGGCCAGAGTGAACGGGCTTCTCAATCCCAATTCGGGCGGAGATTTTCTGTTCTTTTCCCCGGAAGTTTTAATTTCCCCGACGAACTGGATTTTGCTGCGGGGTGGGGTGCAGATCCCAATTGTTCAGTCATTGAACGGTCGGCAACAGTCCAAGGATTTTACCGTAGCACTGCTGACCGAATTTCGCTTTGATGGGTTTTAAGAGTGAGAAGGGAGGTGAGACCCATGACCATAAGGATATTTCTCGCATTAATCATCACAATCCTCGGATTCTTTTCCTCAGGGGTGGAGGGTAAGGTGATTACGCCGTCCGCCGAGAAAGGGGAGAATAAGGTCTATATCCGGGCCGATGGTCTGGCCTGCTACTACTGTGCCTACGGCCTGGAGCGTTTCTTCAGGCAATCTGGCAGGATCGCGTGGTACGACATGAATATGAAAGAAGGGATAGTCGAGGTAGGCTTCATCAAAGGGAAGCCCATCCTGGGCGTCGAGACGCTCAAGCAGTATGTGTATGACGCTGGGTTTACAGCGAGGCAGATCAAGGCCGAATTCGTGGGTCGTCTGATTCAGGCCACGGATGGGTCCTACCGGTTCGAAGTGACCGAGACAGACCAAACCTTCCCTGTGGAGGCCAATGCAGTGATGAAAAAATCACAACAAAGCATAGGCCAAGAAGTGATCCTGATCGCTCTCGCCAAGGAAGACCCCAACGCCCTAATGC
>QIDY01000395.1 GCA_003228495.1 Nitrospirota bacterium | reverse complement strand
CGATTGCGTGGTTGGCTACACAGGCCCCACCGGAAACATCTGGCTTAAGTTGCCAAACTCTGGTAATGTGCCTGATCGGTAAAAGGAGGATCAATTAATTCTTAACCTCTTTGATTGATCAGTATTCAAGAACTTTTCAGGTATAGTCTTATTCATTAACGAAATCTGTACGTAAGTCTTACTTATTCATTTTTGCAAAGGGAGAAAATATCTTTTCATTTTCTTACGTATTTATTTTTTCATCTCCTCTCCTTTTTGAGTGAAGACGTCTGACAATTTTATTGTACTCGCGTCTGTTAACGTTTTTATCTGTTTTATTCCCCCGCCTTTATCTCTAGATTAGTGTGTTGGCCAATTAAGCGGAATCCATTCCTGGCCGGATTATCGTCATTGGGCCTTTCCCCAGTTTTACGTAATCCTGTTGTGGAAGGTGTTGGTCCGCATGGCATGTACATCCCCCCATGCCAAGGCTATGAGAGCGGTCGGTTTTTATGAAGAATCTAATCAACAGACATATATCCTGGCATCCTTTACCTTTCACTTGCCCTTTTTCGGCATTATCGGTGGGATCATCAAAATCACATCTCCAGGAGGTCTCTTATGATTACTCAGAATCGATCATCCTCTCGGTGGTCCATCGTGTTGGCTGGTGGTGATGGTGAACGAATTCAGCCGTATATCCAAAAATGGCTTGGGTATCCGTTACCCAAACAATATTGTACCTTTGTCGGGACCAGGTCCATGTTGCAGCATACATGGGGTCGGGCTAACCAGATTGTTTGGCCCTGGAGAAAGGTGACTGTCGTTGGAAGAACGCATCAGCAACGAGCGGATGCTCACTTCCAAAGTCAAAGTGAAGGTGCGCTTATCTTTCAACCACGGAATTGTGATACGGCCCCAGGGGTGTTTCTGCCTTTGACCTATGTGAAAGCATGGGATCCCCAATCCATCGTCGTGATTTTTCCTTCTGATCATTTTGTTTTTCCCGAAGATCAATTTGTCGAAACCGTGCGGCGTGCAGTACGGGGGGTTGAACTTTGGCGGGATCGGATAGTCCTGTTAGGGGTTCGACCTTCTCATCTAGAGCTTGATTATGGGTGGATATCTCTTGGAGGTATTTTGGGATGGAGTGAAGGGTCATGTATTCGCAGTATTCAAGAATTTGTCGAAAAGCCAGGATTAGCGGATGGTGAAAGGTTGATGAATCAAGGGGCCTTATGGAATACCTTCATTCTCGTGGCCTCTGTCGAGACATTATGGAAAGCTGGGTGGGAATGCTTTCCTGAGGTAATGGAACAATTTGATCAATTACGGCAAAGTATCGGGACTCCGGTTGAAGGTTCTGTGCTTCAAGCCATCTACCACGATATGCCAAACCGCAACTTCTCTCGGGAGGTCTTGCAACCCCTTTCCAAGCAATTAGGAGTTATGGAATTAGAAAAGGTACTGTGGAGTGACTGGGGTCGTCCAGAACGGATCCTTGAAACTCTACAGTCTGTTGGGATAAGACCCACCTTTCCCACCGAGGTTTTCAAGGAAGTCAGAACCCCGGCCAAACTGAAGGTAGAAGTCGAGGTGGCCTGATCATTCAATCAAATCATCTGATTGGTCATGAGATCTCAAGGCTGAAGTCGAACAGGTCAAAAACAGTTTTTCCATTAAAAGGT
>QIDY01000312.1 GCA_003228495.1 Nitrospirota bacterium | reverse complement strand
CAAGCGATTATTTCTTATTATTGATGGAGTTACACGTGAAAATGAAATAGCCCTGCCTGGACGGTACGCTGACGCCGGTGGAGCCGGCCGGTCTGGAGATATTGCTGAATCAACCGCTTGACTTGAATCCGGGAATAGCCGCTGATTTTCTGGAGAAAGTCCTGTAGGAGCCCCTTCTCGGCTTTACGAAGCTGGGGGTAGTGGAAACGAAGCAACATGGTCTGCATCCAGGCATAGCGGGCATCCTTGGCTTCAATGCTGAACTCAATGGCCCCGACCCCGTTGAGGAATTGACGAACTTCATCGAGTGTCTTGAATGGCGTGTCGTTCATGATGATCTTCATCCTTCATCATGAACAGAAACCGGACCCTGTTCAGTATCATTTCATGGTAGAAGCACGCCCTCCCTTCAGTAGCATTTCATAGTGGAAGAGACTTTGGTTTGACGCTGGAAAAAATGCTGTGGTACCGTGACTAGCAGTATTTTTATATAAATCTTTTGATTGTAAGGTTGTGGCGATGAACCAAGAAAAAGACCTCAAGACGATTCTGAATAACCTTCATTATACCGATGACGCCAAAGTGGTGGAACAAATTTCGGCTCAAACCAAAATGGTCATGTCTCGGATGAAGGGCATTCGCCGCAAAGTGGTTGTGATGAGCGGCAAAGGCGGGGTGGGGAAAAGCATGACCACCGTGAATCTTGCTCTGGCTTTTGCCCGTATGGAGCAACGCGTGGGGTTACTGGATGTGGATATTAATGGGCCTTGTGTGCCGCAAATGTTAGGTATGCGGGGGATGGGAGTATTGGATACTCCGGACGGAGCGGTGCCTCCGACAGGTCCCTTGAATATCAAAGTGGCTTCGATGGATTTTCTCTTGCAAGCCAATGCCCCGGTACGATGGAAAGGTCCTATGGACCTCAGTCCGGTTTGGTTGGGAATGACGGAAATGAATGTGATCCGGGAGTTTCTCTCCGATATGGTATGGGGAGAATTAGACTATCTGTTGGCCGACCTTCCTCCAGGGGCCGCTGCCGATAAACCGCCACTCTTGGCGGGGCTCATTCCTGATTTGGCGGGGGCCGTGGTCGTCACGACGCCTTCCGAAGTCGCCTCGAATGTGGTGCAAAAATCCATTGCCTATGCGCAAGAGCTGGGCATAGAGATTTTAGGGGTCGTTGAAAATATGAGTCAGTATCGCTGTCCCTCTTGTGGAGAGGAAAACGCTTTATTCGAGGGCGATACGGAATCCATGTGTGAGGTATTAGGGTTGCCGCTCTTAGGGCGCATTCCCTTTGACCGCACGTTTGCCAGAACCTTTGATAAAGGGGAACCGATCTTGGATGGGTCCCATCCGACGATCGCAAAATATCAGGACATTGCCAAAAAAATTCATACCCTGTTGGATTATCAACAGGTCGTCGCTGGGAAATTGTAAAGTCTCAAAGCGATCGTTGGCCTTTGCCGACGCTCAGAAGGGAAACGATATGAAATTTGTCTGTCTCAAATGTGAAACCTATATGAATTTTGAAAAAGTTGAAAAACCTGCAGAAGGAGCCTTGGGGGTCTTTTTTGAATGCCCCTCCTGCCAATCGCGGTTTTCGATGATCACGAACCCCGGAGAAACCCAAATGGTTTCCTCTTTAGGTGTCCAGTTGGGCGGGCGAACCGAAGCGC
>QIDY01000125.1 GCA_003228495.1 Nitrospirota bacterium | reverse complement strand
CTCGAACGAATCATGATAAATTGGTTGGGGATTACAAAAATTGATTTAAGAAAGCTCCGCTATGAGCGACCTCGATGGGAAGTGCCAGTAACACACTGGAATATCATGCACAGTGACTGAAACAAACCAATGAAGCTGCTGATTCTGCTTGCCAAAGGCTCAATTCAACGTTTCTCATTTCACCTTCTGGCGAATAAGCGGGAGGAAAGACCTCACTCAACGAAGCCTCACCTCATTTTTAATTGCAAACGTTTTGCATTTATCAAAATGGCAGCTTCTTTGTCAACAAAAGGAGTGTCGGCAAGTAGGGTTAAATTCTACAAAGGTAAGAGGTGCTCCTGCCGTTATTGACAGGTGGAGACATTCCTCCCGAAGACATAGGATAGCAAAGGTGTCGGGAAGGACAAGACAGATCAATTTGGCTTTACACAGAAAGAACAGAGGGAAGCGTTTTATTTTTAGAACTCAACACAATTCCCAACCACCAGGTACTGTCTGAGGGGTAGGCATCGGGTTATTACATCCAAGTAAAAGGTTCAATTAATGACAAGGACTTGTACACCAAAAGACAAGATACAAAAAGACAACGATTCCGAGAACAATCGCACCAATGAGATACCCTTTCGCACTCAGAGGACTTCCAGCCTTTGGGACTCTTTTATGAAATCCCTGTGTCTTAGGACTTGAGAGAAAATACCTTGAGTAAATTCGCAACAAGATTTGAGTCAGATTTGGACGGAACGATTGAGAAAGACCCGAGGCATAGCATAGCTATGTTGAGGGTTTTTCGATTGAGGCGCGTTCAAAGATGGCTCGAAGATTGGATGCGAATTTACTCAAGGTATTTTCTCTCAAGTCCTTACCCCCCCCAGTTCTGAAGGTTATTCATTCAGACTCTCCGTTTTATTGTTTAATCCCGCACCAATAAGATCGAACAGTCTGTGTTATGAATCACTGAATGCGATACACTCCCCAGAAAAAATCGGCTCACCCCGGATTGGCTCTGCGGTCGCATTACTAAAAGATCGGGCTTCGTCTTTCTGATTTCTTCGACAATCGTGACGGAAGGGGCTCCTTCAATTGCCAAGCCGTTGGCTTGATGCCCCAACCGTTCTAACTCCAGGGACAGAACCTGGGTAAACTTCTCTGCATAGCTGCGCATTTCTTTGCGGAATTCTTGAGGGATCATCGCCCCCACCGGCCAGACTGGATCAACCATGGGAATCACATGGAGAACAGTGATCGAGCAAGCCTCTCGAAAAGGAATTTTTTTGAAAAAGCTGAGGACAGCATCAGAATCTTCCTGGCCATCAATAGGAATGAGCAGATTCTTGATGCTCCGAACAGGTTGTTTAACAAGAAGGGTCGAGCATGAAGCATGTGTCATGACACGATGTGAAACACTCCCAAAGATTTGTTCTCGAATACGTCCTAAGCCTCGGGCCCCCATTACCACCAAGTCAACGTTATCATCCTGCGTGACTTTCAGGATGAATTCGGCAGGAGTGCCCATTTCCAGTTGTTTTGATACGGAACCCGAGTGAAGAGGCAAGAGAGACACGGCTTGATTCAACACACGCTCTCCTTCTTCCTTCATCGCCCTTTCCACAGTCATGGCTAAATCTTTTGCTACATTGGCACCCATGGCTGGATAGGGGATACCTGGCACATTCACCACGTGAA
>QIDY01000305.1 GCA_003228495.1 Nitrospirota bacterium | reverse complement strand
AACTGAATATTTTTATCCGTGTATTTCAAAAAATCTTCCAGCCATTCCATGGCTTTGGGATGAAGAAAGAGATCCGTCCATTCCATGAATTCGTTGCCACCTAAGCACCAAAACTGAAGCGGATCTGTAGGCAAGGAATTAATATAGTTCAACATAAACTCCCAGTCTTCCTGGGTCGTCTTTGGGGGGTCCAACGTTTCCCGGTAGGAATGATCTAATTCATAACAAAACTCACATTTCACGGGACATTCCTTACCTAAACTAAGCGGAATTTTCCCTCCGTCCATCTCCCGCTTCAAGACATCACGATAGTTTTGCTGCGCAAATAACTTCGGCGCTTCTAAGATGGGAAGTTCACGAGACATCATATTGCCTATCAAAACCTTCTTTTATTTGGAAGTCTCAACTGAGACCAATTGACAGAACGCCCAATCCTCTGAAAAACTTGACTCTCTTGTTGGCACTACTTTGAGAGATACGATCCTCATGACGTCCCCCAACCCATCACCAGCCGTAGAAGAAGCCATGCAATTGTTCAAGCTCACGCCGCCATTTTCGCAAGAGACCCTGACTCAACAATATGACGAGGCCCGTCGGACTTGGTATCCATCCCGTTATGCGGGTCTGACAAACAACCCGGGGAAATATATGGAAATGTATAAAAAAGGAGAGGCCAAAACAAAAAAGATTCAAGCAGCCTATCAATTACTCCAAACCTACCTGAACACTCAGTAGGCAATCTCTCCTCAGATATTGCTGATAAGCCAGAACAGTTTTTTGTACCAACACCTTGGAAATCCATCGAGGATATATCGATGCGTCTGATTATTACTCTACTATGGAGCCGCGTGACTGACCACACGGGACATGCCCGATTCTCCAGTCGCATCGTTCTCCGCAGGGCCATGAGCAACCGGCCAGGTAATCAGCCCTTGCACACCATCGGTTCGTGGTTCATCCTTCCCCGCTTTCATGGCATAAATTTGAGGAAGATAATTGGTGCCATATTTGGAAATATAGAGAAAGACATGCTCGCGGGCATTGACGCGAACAGCCCAGGGCTCAAAGTCATTTTGATAAAACTCCTCTGCCATTTTCATGGCATCTAAACAGGTCAATCCCCCCGGTTCATTCAGCGTATAATAATAATCTAATGGCATATCGTAGTCGTCTTGTTTATGAATCGTGATGCCAAATTTTTCAGGATTTCTAACCATGGGCGTATGGCGATAGGCCACAAAATAAAATAACTCGACAGAGTGAATGTACCGTTTGTTATCCAAGAGAAATTGACGAGTTTCTTCGGCTTCATCCTGCGTTTCGCCAGGGAAGCCGTAGAAGGCCATCACATGATTCCAAATTCCCGCCTTGGCCGCCTCTCGCAAATTATTCTCTATCACGGATTTTTTAGCATGTTTATCCATCAGCTCAAGCACTCGCTCGTTAGCCGACTCCATCCCATAATACAGCGTACAGCACCCGGCTTGAACGGCCTGTTTCCATATTTCCGGATCTTGTAACGTTTCCTCAAATCGAATCAAGGTGGTCCATTTAATATTCACCTCTTCTTGAACCAGCAGTTGCGTGACTTTTTTCAACAAGGCTGGTGGATAGGATTCATCGGAAAACAAAAAATGTTGGGCATCGTATTTTTCTTTGAGAGCTTTAATTTCCCGAACCACATCCTGCGCCGGCT
>QIDY01000374.1 GCA_003228495.1 Nitrospirota bacterium | reverse complement strand
TATTTACATGGTCATGCGCAGGCTGGGCAGAAGGCCAGGCAATTTGAAGGGGCGGTTCGGCAAGGACTGAAAACCTATTCCTGGTTTATCTATCGGTTTACCCAACCGGCCTTTCGCAATCTTTTTATGGCTCCCAAAAATACTTTTCGGATTCAGGAGGCCGTGTTGTCGGTATTAGCGGGGGATGTGTTTGGCAAGACACCAACAAAACGTCCTATTTTCCTCTTTAAGTTTTTCTATTTTCTCTTTGCGATGCTTGACCTTAAAGCCAATCTCGTCCAATATCGAAGAAGGAAACATGCCGTGGAAGGGGAGGCTGTGGCCTCATTACCGCCAGGGCAATAGGAAATCCCAAAAAATCGGTATCAGATGCGAAGTCATGGATAGCCAGTTCCCTCACAAAAGAAGTGGTGTAGGTTCAGCACTTGGGGTTCCTTCTGAGTGGGATGGGTCTTCTGCATTTCCCTCATCGCCACGACCTGATGTGTTAAGGGTCAGGCACGTCCAAGCATCCGATTTTTCTCAAGCATTTGTCTCAGATGCACCTCATATATTAGCGGTCATTGGCCATGGAAGTGGGGATTCTGTATCAGCAATTGGGAAAGGTCTCTCAATTGATGTCAATCTGCCGCAATTGTCCCAACCGCCCCAATTAGAAGTCTGGAGGAGTTCGGCACCGGTTTGGTGTGATCAGGTTCAGGACATTCGTCTGGCCTTTACGGATGAGGTTGTCTTTGGCTGCCTAGAAGTTCCGGAATCATCTGGGAGTGTTCTGGAAGATGTGGCTCGTGCTGCGTATGAACGTATCATTAACTATTGTGCGCGATCCGGATATGCCCATCTCCTCCGGATGTGGAATTACTTCCCTGCCATTAATCAAGAACAGCAAGGCCTTGAGCGGTACCGGCGGTTTTGCCTTGGGCGACACCAAGCTTTCTCGAAGTATCATAGAGAATTGGCCTCAATGCTGCCCGCAGCCAGTGCCGTCGGTACTCAGGGTGGTCCCTTCCAAGTACTCTTCTTGGCGGGTAAGCTCCCAGGCATTCCTTTAGAGAATCCTCGACAAATCAGTGCGTATGCGTATCCCCCTATCTATGGCCCCCAAAGTCCATCTTTTGCCCGTGCAACCATGCATCAAACGTTAACAGGTTGCCAATTGTTCGTCGCTGGTACCGCAAGCATTGTTGGACATGTCACACAGCATCAGAGTGATCCGGCCAAACAGACTTTGGAAACCTTGTCTAATATTGAAGCAATACTGAATCGAGTACCAATCGAGGGGTTGGAGTCGTGGGATGTGAGTTGTTTCGAAGGTCTCTTGAAAGTCTTTGTGCGTCATCAGGCAGATTTACACGCTGTCCGTGAAGTGTTAGAGGGCCATGAACATGGGGAAGCCCCTATCTTGTATGTGCTGGGCGAGATGTGCCGAAAAGAATTGCTGGTGGAGATTGAGGGAATTTGGAATCTGCCCTTCCTTTCTAAATGAATGAAAACAATGCTGGCATTCTTCTTCCAAATTATTTAGCGTATCCGGTTATTGGCCAGAGCCACCGTTTTTCCCAAACTCAGGTGTAGTGAATGAAAATAGAAAACGCATGAATGAGATTGAACTACAGTTGGTCTTACGGACGCAATTACTATGAGGAGTGAGGAGGATTTTCCGATGAAAAATCGTTCATTGAAACAGTTGTTTTTTTTGGTGCTGGTCATGATGGTTTTTGTAGGATGTCGATCAACAACACCAGTCTTTAATGTGGAAAATGCAAATATTAATACGGTATCCGATAAAGAACCCACATTGGAAGATGTCACCCGAGCTATTGTAAGTGCAGCCGGGAATTCCACCCCTCCGTGGAATATGCAGGTCGTCAAACCCGGTCATATTGTGGCCACCCTGCATAACCGGACCCATATGGCCCAAGTGGATATTCAATACACGACCAAAGGATACAGTATTACCCGTAAAGATTCGGCCGATCTGCAGTATGATGCGGAGAAAGGGACGATTCATCCTGGGTACAATAAATGGGTGCAGCGTTTGGATAGCACAATTCGAATGAAAGTAAATATGTTGTAAAAAGCACTGTCCAAAATGTGAAGAAACCGCCCATTGGTTTGAGAGCCGGTGGGCGGTTTTTTATTGGCGGAAAGGACGGGAAGCGGGTGCTTCTGGAAGATGAGGCCCCTGTTGGGCAAGGGGCTGACCAAACAGGGCGTGATACAGGTTCCGGGGAGCTAATCCCTTTGCCAACAGTTTTCCGGCAATCATGACCGTGATGCGAGCAATATCTACGATAGGCCGGAAATAACTAGGTCGAGGGGCTTGTCGAGGCTCGGATTCGATGGGTACGGCAAGACTCCAGAATTTCTGCTTCGCTCCTTCTACCAAAATCTCACTTTCAAACACAAAACTCCGTTTTCGGCTCGTGGGAATATTCAGGCGAGCGATTAATGACAGGGGATAGATCCGGAATCCCGATTGGCTGTCGGCAATGGGATGGCCTGATGCCCACGAGACCCAAAAATCTGCGACACGATTGGCCATGATGCGGTGCCATGTGTTGCGAGTCCATGGTCTCCTGCGTGCGCCGATGATGATGCGATGGGGACTCACTTCAGCCTGTTCGATTAGCCGGGGAATATCATCAGGGGAATGTTGGCCATCTCCATCCAAAGTCACCACCGCAGTCATGCCTAGTTGTTTCGCATATTGAAGCCCCT
>QIDY01000235.1 GCA_003228495.1 Nitrospirota bacterium | reverse complement strand
ACAAATTGAACAGCAGTTAGATTCGATGAGAAAATACGAGCGACGGATAACGGAATTACAGGCCATGCTAAAGGCAATGAAAGCAGGCGAAGCCGACGATCAAGTGGCTATAGCTGGGGGGATGACCCCAGCCCAACGACCAGGCCATTGAATTCTTGGTGCTGATCGGCACTCCAACGCCAAACTTGTGACCTGTGGAAAAATCAGGGGTTCAGAAGGAATCCGCAACCTCTTCTAAACAGGGACTCATCCCTGCCCTCCTAAGGTATTCAGTTTATGAAGATTTTTAAAAAAGAAAAATGGGGTGAGTGACGGGGGTCGAACCCGCGACCTCCGGAACCACAATCCGGCGCTCTAACCAGCTGAGCTACACCCACCACGAAAAATCTGTGATCTGGTTGAAGGGGCAAATTTTATCAGAGGGCTTGAAGGCCCGCAAGCATATGGGACACGAGATTTCAGCAATGCCAACCATGCATTTTCAGGGAGAAAACGGGTTTATCCTTCATCATTGCCCAAACTGGGGTATGGTCTTTAGTTGACCGAATTTGAAAAGCTGTGGTAAATAGTAGGATAATTCTTTTTGGAGGATTCCGTGGCCAATCGACATCAATCAGCAATTAAAGCCGCTCGGCAAACTTTGAAACGGCAAGAACGTAACCGATCCATTTTACGTCGAGTGAAGACTTTTATGAAGAAGGTGGATGGCGCTCTGCAAGAAAAAAATGGCGATACGGCCAAGAGTTCGTTACGAGACGCCACCTCAGAGCTGCACAAGGCTGTGACAAAAGGGATGCTCCACCGAAAGACCGCTTCGCGTTGGATTTCCCGCCTTGCTATCCGCGTCAACGCAGCGTAGGCGCAATCGCCTCTCCCTCTTTCTCTCCCACAGTGTAGAACTTTCCGATGGATTTTTTCCCTCACCCTACCTTTGGGCGTTGCATACTTTGGCACAGTTGAATAACCAGATCATCTAAAATTAGCTTGGGTGATGACGCTCGCCCACCTTTAAGAGCTGAATCAGCTTGAGCGAAAAAAGTCCATGCTCGACGAAGATGCCCTTCTTTCCACCGTTGCACCTGTTGCATGAATTCGCGGGCACGAAATGGGGGAATGCCTGCCTGCCGGGCGGCCTGGCCTTGATCCTTACCTTCCCCCAACAGCGCGCTAGCCTTCCAGATTCGCCGCATTTGCCACAAGAATGCGCCCAACATTCGTAACGGGGCTTCCCCTGTTTCTAAATTTTTGGCCACAATGTCCAACGCGCGCGCATGATCTCCACGCGAGACCGCTTCAGACCAATCAAATACGGAAATCCCTGGAGGCTTGCCGCGAACCAGTTCGACGTCCGGCACCTGCACACGTTGGCCTTCTGCCACGTACACCGCCAATTTTTCCAATTCACGCATGACGGCATATAAACCCTCAGTGGCCTGCTCCTTCAACATCTCCAATGCCTGGCTTTCCAGCTGCAAACCATGTTGCCTGGCTTGCTGAGTGATCCATCCGGCTCGTTGATTTTCAGGAAGCGGCGCACAATCCACGCCCACCGCCTGTTTTTTCAGAACCTGCACCCATTTGGTTCGCCCATCTAATTTGGCTGCCGCGAAGACTAGCGTAGTCGCCTCATTCGGATTTTTGAAATAGGGGATAAGCAATTCGCCGTTTCGGGCGGACAACTTGTCTGCCCATTTCACAAACAGCCGACGCCGAGGAGAGAAAAATGAGACTT
>QIDY01000338.1 GCA_003228495.1 Nitrospirota bacterium | reverse complement strand
AGGATGCTCCGCCGATGCACATTTTCGGCAAGTGGATAGAGTTGGACCTCTCCGTGGATACTGCGGGCCAGCACAATCGACAATTCCATTTTGAAAGGCACGACTGCTTCCATGATCGAGGGAACTTCCTCCAATTCTTTCCATGCCTCGTTGAGGTGATCCACGCTAGCGACCCGGTTTTGCCCTTTACCGTCATACCCCGATCGGCGCTTCTTGAGAATCGCTGGAAATCCCACTCGTTGAGCCACACATCGTAAGTTGGCCATATCCTTGACGGATCCAAAAGGAGTTTGGGGAAAGCGGTGGTCTTGAAGAAATTGTCGTTGGACCAGTCGATCCTGGGCAATAGCGAGAACACCAAACGATGGACGAGTGGCCTTGACGGTTTCGAGTTCAGCAAGAAGTTTCCAGGGCACCAGTTCGGTTTCAACGGTTACCACATCAACCTGGGAGACAAAGTCAAGCACGCGTTGGGTGTTGCTCAATTCTGATTGGACATGAAAATCCGCTGCCTGGGCTGCAGGACAGTTCTGAATGGGGTCCAACACGCCAACCCGGTATCCCATCCGGCGGGCTTCCATGGCCAGCATACGACCAAGCTGGCCGCCTCCCAATATCCCGATGGTTCCTCCCGGAAGAATGGCACTCATAAGAGTTCCTCCGGTGTCTGGCTAGCTATTCGTTCTTGATAGGCTTTAAGCCGTTGGCGGACGTCAGCATCGGATACTGCAAGAATCGCAGCAGCCTGTAAGGCGGCATTCACCGCTCCATCTTCGCCGATCGCGTGAGTCGCCACCGGAATGCCTTTCGGCATCTGGACAATGGATAAGAGCGAATCAAAGCCTTGGAGCGCACGAGACCGCACCGGTACGCCGAGGACCGGCAGAATCGTGTTGGCTGCCGTCATGCCCGGCAAATGCGCCGCGCCTCCCGCGCCGGCAATAATGACGCGAAGACCTCGCTCTTCCGCCTTGGTCGCGTACTCGAACATCCAATCAGGGGTGCGATGAGCCGACACGATCCGGCATTCATGGGAAATCTCGAGTTCCGCCAACATTTCACTGGCGTGACGCATAGTGTCCCAATCACTTCGACTTCCCATGATGATACCCACGCAGGGGTTCTGAGTTGATAGGTTATCTGCCATGCTTTCCATGATACCCCTGTTTTCTAGTCTGCTTCTGCTTGTAAATAATCTCTGTATGCAGCAGATTGTATCTCGGCAATTTTGACATGTATAGGCCCGAGAAAATTATAGGTCACCGTGCGAGCTTGAAGGGTTGTCGCCATACCGATAGGGTTGTATATCATTGTGTGTCACATAAAATGTAATAGATAATTCGGTCGTGACTCATCGTAAAAAACGATGAACGATGTTCGGCTTGCCATGGCTCTTTCATCATCAGAATCGTATTTTTGGATTGTGGCAGGGGAAGAGAGCATGACTCTGGTGCAAACTCTCGTGATCTGGCAGAATGCCAGTCATGCACACCCTGCCCATATTCTCCAAACTACTTCAGTAGTACGCACTATTTAAAAAGCTGCCCCCAGTCGAAATGGTTCCCTACCTGCAAATGACCCGCAACATCATGTTCCCTGTCAGAACTTAGGGGAAAACCAACCCCCATCCGGATCTTCCAGTTTGATTCCAGGTGCCACAGTTGAAAGCCCGGCAACAGGGTCATGACATGCTCTCCCGCCTCGGCTCCTGTTAACACGAACTCCGAAACCCATTCCAACAT
>QIDY01000017.1 GCA_003228495.1 Nitrospirota bacterium | reverse complement strand
GATCACGATGGTTGGCTGCTCGGTCTTCTGGCGTGGCCCAGGAAGCCAACTGGATCACACCTCAATTGTTACAGCGGTATTTTCATTATGTTCGGAACCGGACACTTCTTGAACATCGACTAAAGCCGGATTTGTATACACTCGTTCACGCCGCTCAACAAATGGCAGGAGATGAATTTGCGCTCACATTGTTGGAAACCGCGAAGACCTATGATTATCAAGCACATTCGCTAAGTCTCGGCACCAAGCCGACGGTCACCATGGGGATTGGAGAACTCCAAGATCCCGATGGCGAGATTCTTCCCGCAACCAATCGATTGCAAGGCGATCCTCAAGCCTGGCGGAGTCTGACGCTTCGTCCTAAGCCGCCGACACCTCAAAAACAATCCTGGGCGTACCAATGGAATCCCTTTCGTCAATGTTCTTGGCCACCGGAAGATCAACGGATTGAATCGTTTGCCGCACATGTCCGGCAACAAAGCAAACAGGTCTTGGGAGCTGATTTGGCAAGGGTTGAAAAATTCAGCACATCGTTAGAAGATGGGATCGATCTGCGGGAAACCCTACGACAATGGGCAACGACATCACGGCGGTCAGTCTTTGATCTTTATGTCAAAGTCACTCCCCCGGCCAGGGGGACCATTGAAGTTCTTGTTTTTCTCTTTGAAGTCCCGGCAGACCCAAATATTTATACCTGGCGCACCACGTGGTTTGCGGAGCATCATGAAGAATCCACGTTAAGCTTTTATGCCACCCCATTTTCGACCCAAATGGTCGGACCGGGAATCGCGCAGGCTCGGTATGGTGGAGCCATGTTTTTGTATCCGCCACGACCCATTCCGGATATTTGGGAAAATCCTCTGTTCAATTTTACAACAACCTTGGAAGAACGGCTGTTAGCAGGAGCCTGTGCCCATTCACAAGAACCCTATGTCGCCGTGGTGTCTCCAGTTCCCCTGAAGGCCGCTTGGCGAAATATTGCGCGACGGTATGGACGAAAACTCGTGCCCTTGCCGCTGCACCGGTTTTCTGGCCAAACAGTTGCCCGCTTACGCCAGTTTCATGTATTAAATGGGCATGAGATTCGAAGTTATGCGGCCCGATTTATTCGTGAATAACCATCTGAGTATTCCCCTCTAGCCCCTTCGCTTTCTGTGTCTGCTATTCCTCAAAAACTTGAAAAACTTCGCCAAGCCATTCGCCGGCATGATGAGTTGTATTATGTGCATAGTCGGCCTAAAATTTCTGATGCGGAATATGACAAGCTCTTTCGGGAATTAGAAAACTTAGAACGACAATTCCCAGAATTCGTCACTCCTGATTCCCCCACACAACGAGTTGGAGGAACCCCCCTTCCACAATTCCAAAAAGTCCAACATGAATTTCCGCTGTTAAGTCTCGATTCGGAAATGACGGAGAACAGCGTACGAGCGTTTGATGAACGTGTGCGTCGCGAACTGGGTGAAGAGCAGGTCGGCTATTCGGCCGAACCCAAGTTCGATGGACTCTCAGTAGAACTGACGTATGAACAAGGGATGTTTGTTCGCGGAGCCACACGGGGTGATGGCATGATCGGAGAAGATGTCACTCTCAATCTCCGCACAATTCGCTCTTTGCCCCTAAAGCTGAAGGAAGGCGCCAATTTTCCAACGCATTTAGTGGTTCGTGGAGAAGTGTTCATAAAACTTCCCGATTTCCATCAACTCAATCAACGATTGACTGAGACCGGTGAAGACACCTTTGCGAATCCCCGTAATGCCGCTTC
>QIDY01000008.1 GCA_003228495.1 Nitrospirota bacterium | reverse complement strand
TTCATGTTGTGGGAAATCACCATGATTCCCATGTATTTCATGATTATCCTGTGGGGAGGACCGGACCGGATTGCCGCAGGCATCAAATTCGTTCTGTATAGCCTCACGGGAAGCCTCTTGCTGCTGCTTGCAATTTTAGGCCTGTATCTCGAAGGAGGCCACACCTTCGACATTTTGGAACTGACCAATCACACCTATTCCTCAGATGTGCAGTTTTGGATTTTCGTAGCGTTCTTTTTAGCCTTTGCGATCAAAATGCCGATGCTCCCGTTTCACACCTGGCTCCCCGATGCCCATTCGGAAGCGCCGACAGCGGGAAGCGTTCTTCTGGCGGGTGTCTTGTTGAAAATGGGAGGGTATGGATTTTTGCGATTTTGTCTGCCCATGCTTCCAGATGCCTCCGTTACCTTCGCCCCGTTCATTTTATGGTTGTCCGTGGCTGCTATTTTGTATGGCGGCTATATGGCGTTGGCGCAGTCCGATCTCAAAAAGCTGGTTGCCTATTCTTCAATATCCCATATGGGATTTGTGACGCTTGGAATTTTTGTCTTCAATCGCCAGGGCATCCAGGGCGCAATTCTCCAAATGTTTAATCATGGGATTACGACGGGTGCGCTGTTCATGGCTATAGGGCAATTGTATGACCGCACTCACAGTCGATTAATCAGCGATTATGGTGGCCTTCACAAAACCATGCCTCGGTTTGTGGCGTTATTCTGTCTCTTCTCGGTTGCGTCATTTGGTTTGCCGGGTACCTGTAATTTTATTGGTGAATTCTTGGTACTGATCGGTGCCTCCGACAAAAGCTTTGTGATGGTGTTACTCTCGATGGGAGGAATCGTCCTGGCTGCGGCCTATATGCTTTGGATGTTGCAACGCGTGACGTTGGGTGAGCCAGCAACGAAAGCCGCTTCGCTTCTTCCTGACTTAACCTGTCGTGAGTTGGTGACGGTGATTCCCTTAGCGGTCCTTGTGCTTGTGATTGGGCTCTATCCTGGGCCCTTAATGGAAATGATGGACACCAGTGTCACGTCTTTGGTGCAGCAAATAGAGATGATTCAACCTGCCCAACTTTCAAGCGTTATTTCCCCGTAAGAAGATGCCACTAGATTAGAGTCAGACTCGATTTATTTTATGCCTACCATTGTGCTTGAATTACCCTTCTAAAACGAACTTGGAAGCCACGCTCTTGGGGCGGGGAGGAAAAGTTCAGTTTTAAGTAGTCTCACCGCCACGAGAAAAACTGATCCAGCACCCGATATTTTTTCGTTCATGCAGCGATTTTCCTAGGCCAAGTTGGGTACTTGGAGTATAATAACCTGAGTCTATTTTTTAAATTTACAATAGAGGAGATCTCCCATGCTTTCTGAAATTATGCAGACCATGCTGAAGTCGATTCCCGAAGGATCGTCAATTGTCGAAGCGGCTGAAAAAATGCGCCAGGAAAATATTGGGGGGCTGTTGGTTGAACGAAAGGGCACCTACATTGGGATTCTGACGGATTCCGATATCGTTCGCAAAGGAGTTGGAGCCAAGATGAACTTGGAACAGACCAAAGTGGAAAATTTGATGACTACAAACTTGCCCACCATGCAAGTGTCGCGGACGTCCCATGAAGCGTTTGATATGATGGGGGACCTTGGCCTCCGTCATCTGATTATCTGTGATGGGGAGGAAGTTGTTGGCTTGGTTTCCATGCGTGATCTCCTTTTATACTTTAGAAGTCTGGAGCCCAGCATCGGAGTGGATTAATTCTTAAAGTTCAGATCCCCAAAACAAGATTTCTTGAGTT
>QIDY01000335.1 GCA_003228495.1 Nitrospirota bacterium | reverse complement strand
GTCTTCACTACGAGTCGGGCCTGGGACTACGTCAGATCAGTCGTGCTCTGAGCGTCTCACCCTCCACGGTACGCGAATATCTTCGCCGTGCTGAAGAATATACTGAAAAAGCGGAGGAAAAGCCAAAGGAAGCGGTTGATTTTATTGAATGCATGATATTATTCGAGACAGAGCATCAAAAGACCGATTAAGCTCGCACCGAAAACCGGGGTAACGGCTGTCATCAAAATCGATATAGGAAATAACCCCGGTGTCAGAGACCGTGGGATTTTAAAGGGAGAACACCATGGCAAGGATTCTGATCCTGGGAGGTTACGGGTTCACAGGAAGGCTGCTTGCGCGCCATCTCCTGGAACAATCCGAAGCGCAAATTATTCTGGCTGGCCGCAGTTTGGAAAAAGCACAGGTGTACGCCGAACAACTAAACTCCACCTTCAAAGGCGAGCGGGTGTCGTCCTTATACGTCGATGCGTCATCAAAAAAAACTCTCCTCGAGGCCCTGAAAAATGTAGACATGCTGTTGGTAGCCGCGCCCACTACGCAATATGCTGACATTGTAATTCATGCCGCCCTCGAATCGGAGGTGGACTACCTGGATGTCCAGCTGGAAGCAAAGAAATATGCCCTCTTGAATTCGCTTGCAACGGAAATAAAGCATGCCGGACGATGTTTCATCACCGAGGCCGGGTTCCATCCAGGGCTTCCAGCCGCAATGGTTCATAATGCCGCTTTGCATCTCGAAAGGATGGATAGTGCCATTATGGCCTGTTACCTGAATATTGGCCGGACACCCTACTCCGAGGCTATGGATGAACTTATGGAGTTCTTTCGCCACTATCAGGCTCAGGTATTCAAGGGAGACGGGTGGACCAGGCCAGGTTCCTTTGACAGCCGAAAGGTTGATTTTGGCGGCGAGGTTGGTGTCCGGAAATGTTATTCAATGTTCCTCGAGGAACTGCGCTCTTTACCTGAAATGTATCCAACCCTGCAGGAGCTTGGTTTCTTTGTGTCCGAGACTCACTGGATCGTGGATTGGATAATTTTTCCTCTAATATTCGCTGGGCTGAAAATAGCACCGCGAAGAGCCACTTCTCGCCTGGGCAAGATCTTATGGTGGAGCATGAAAACATTCTCAAAGCCGCCTTACCTAGTTTCGCTCAAAATCGAAGCGAAAGGCGAGAAATATCAGAAGCCGGTCACTTTTGAGAGCTTCATCTTCCACGCAGACGGTTATGAGCTTACCGCCATCCCGGTTGTCGCCTGCCTGCTGCAATATCTCGATGGAACAGTACGCCGCCCCGGCCTATGGATGATGGGACATCTTGTTGAACCGTTGCGTTTTTACAATGACATGGAAAAGATGGGTGTTAAGATTTCAAGTACCACCATTTGAGGCGGGCTTGGGGAAATGGCACCCCTGCCTGTGGGGTCAGTTCTCGCTTTTCAACCTTTTCTTAGTTTCAGGACGATCCTGGAGACATATCCTGGGTGAAGTCCGAGATATTCCCCGATTTCCCTTTGCATGAAGAGAAGCTTGGTGTCAGACTCTTTTATTGGAATTAGTACATAGTACATAGTACATGAAACATTCTTCGCCTATGTACTGTGTACCTTGTACTCTGTACCGCGAATAGCCTGGTGTTTTTCATGATGCCAGGCTGATGTGGATCTTTTTACCAAGCACTGCGGCGGCTTTCCCAAGAGTTTTGTTTTCAAAGTCACCCCTGTATTCTCTGGATCGAGCAACCGATTTAGTACAGCTCGACTAGTATGCATCCTGGCGGCCATAGCAGTTTTTGATATATGCTCTGACTCCATAAGACTGATAATCTGATGAGCTATAATCCTCTTGACTGCAACTATTTCGACCTCGTTAAGGATACCTTCTTCTTCGAGGAAATCATCAAAGTTACTGCCAATGTGGGGGTTCTCTCTTTTTTTACTCATGTCTCACCTCAAAATTTGGCCATGCGTCTTTTGGCAAGTCTAATATTTTCTTTGACTACGAACCAAAGGCATACCAGGGGGCCAGCCCCACTGAACCGTTTTTATATCTTCCCCGATCAGCTTCTTGTCTTCCGCTGAAAGACTTCTTAACCAGTCGCGTACTGGCTCGTTCCCACTTGCCTGTTTGAAAAATTTAACTTCAAGTCTTTTTGTTCTCACGTTTCAATTGTATCAAAAAAGATACACACGTCAAGCAGAATATGGAATCGCTGAAAATTATGTAAATTGTTATTTGGCAAAGGCCTGAGCCGGACAGTCTGGTGCCCAAAAGTGTGAAAGAAGAGAATTGACCCCACGATTTGTCCCAATCTATAATTCTTGATTTCCACCCACATTACCGTGTAATGTGTCCAAGGTTTGCCGCTTTGGGGGATGGAGCCTTCATTCCATTCTTGAAATACTAATATATCAATTTATTCGCCTACCTTGATATCTTACAAAGGAGTCCATAGTGGGAACTTACTTACTAAAACAAGAGGAGGTAGAAGTCAGGGTTGCAATTCCGTCATGGTTAATGCTTCTACCCCATGTCATTCTAACTTTAGTTACTGTGGGATTTTGGATACCCATCCTTCTTTATTACATTTTAAGAAGGGCTACTACTCGATATGTTGTCACTAACCGGAGAGTCATTTCGGAATATGGGATACTGAATAAAAAATCCAAGGAAAGTCCCCTTGATAGAATTAACAACATCTCCCACTCTCAATCCATTGTTGGGAGAATTTTCAACTACGGAGATGTTCAAATTCAAACAGCCAGTGAAATGGGTGCTACAGTATTTAAATTTTTGCCTGCGCCAAAACAGTTCAAATGGGAAATCACCAACCAGGTAGACCTTTATAAGAAAAGCCACCTTGAGGACCAAGCAAAAGTCATGGCACAAGCAATGAGCCGAAACAAAGTCGAAGAATCTCCTGCGATTTCCTCTGATAGCAAGGAGTGTCCACAGTGTGCCGAAT
>QIDY01000173.1 GCA_003228495.1 Nitrospirota bacterium | reverse complement strand
TACGACGTATCCATTTTCCTGAGCCCGACCGTTTAAACCGTTTACTGGCTCCCGAATGATTTTTCAATTTAAACCCTGCCATGAGCATGTTCCCTTTTTCTTGAATCGGTGATCGCTTATCTCCGGTTCCCCTGATCCTTACTTGGGGGACACCACCATATATAAATTCCTACCTTCCATCCGCGGTGGACTTTCAATATTCCCCGAGCTTTTTAATTCCTCGATAACCTTCTCAATCGCCTTGAAGCCAAGTTCTCGATTGGCCATTTCGCGCCCCCGGAACATAATCGTAACTTTAGTCTTATTCCCATCTTCCAGGAAATCCCGAATGTGACGGATTTTTGTTTCCATGTCATGTTTGTCCGTACGCGGACGGAATTTAACTTCCTTAACCTGTGTCGACTTTTGGTTAAGTCGCATCCGATGTTCTTTTTTACTCTGTTCATACTTGAATTTCCCATGGTCCATGATCCGGCAGACCGGCGGCTCGGCAGTGGGCGCGACTTCGACAAGATCATAACCCCCCTCTCTGGCTTGCCGGAGGGCTTCAGACGTTTTCAGGATACCCAGTTGTTCACCTTCAGCCCCAATGACTCGGACTTCCGGCACTTTGATGAGATGATTAATCCGCTGTTTCGGGGTGGCTATTCGCGTCATCCGAAGAGAAAAGACCCCTTTGTAACCGGCTCGGGCGTCTTGTCCCGAATAAGCTGCAAGATATCAATCATAGACATAGTTCCCAGGTTTTTACCATTTCGCTGCCTAACAGATACAGTCTCGTTTTCGGCTTCTCGATCACCTACCACTAACATAAACGGCACCTTGGCCTTCTCCGACTCACGGATTTTAAGGCCAATCTTCTCATTTCGCAAGTCCAAGTTCACGCGACACCCTTGTGCTCGCAGATTTTCACCTACTTTTTGAGCGTAGTCTTCATGTTTTTTGGAGATTGGCAGGATGGCCACTTGGACCGGGGCCAGCCACGTCGGGAAGGCTCCTCCGTAATGTTCGAGGAGAATTCCGAAAAACCGTTCGATCGAACCTAACAAAGCCCGATGAATCATAATCGGTTGATGGGTCTTTCCATCTTCACCAATATAGGTCAACCCAAAGCGTTCCGGATTATTGAAATCGACTTGCACAGTGGAGCATTGCCAGGACCGTCCAAGGGCATCTTGAATTTTGACATCGATCTTAGGCCCATAAAAAACCCCTTCACCTGGATCTTCTTGATAGTCATAACCCCCTTCTTTCAGCGCCGCTGCCAAAGCCTGAGTGGCTTGGTCCCATTGTTCGAGCGAACCCACGGCCTTTTCAGGCCTTGTGGAAAGGAACATCTTGAATTCGTTGAAGCCGAATGTCCCTAACATAAAGGTCGTGAATTTCAACACCTTCCGGACTTCGTCAGCAAGTTGGGAAGGACTACAGAAAATATGCGCATCATCCTGGGTAAAACCCCGGACGCGCATCAGCCCATGAAGTACGCCCGATCGTTCGTAACGATAGACGGTACCCAATTCTGCGTAGCGAACGGGCAGATCACGATAACTGCGCAAATGGGATTTATACACCATAATATGAAAGGGGCAATTCATGGGCTTGAGCTGATATTCGCTGGACTCGACCGTCATGGAGGCATACATATTTTCACGGTAATAATCCATATGCCCACTTGTCTTCCATAAATCCAAGCGCGCTATATGTGGGGAATAGACCAGTTCATACTGGTTTGCCAAATGTTGTTCCCGCCAAAAATTTTCCACTAAGAGACGAATTTGTGCACCCTTGGGATGCC
>QIDY01000224.1 GCA_003228495.1 Nitrospirota bacterium | reverse complement strand
CGATGAAAAACGGGATGCTCTTTTTTTATGACAATAAGCTGCTTGACAAAATCCAGGAGTTCGGTCTGAGCCTTCGTCACATTCCAATCAAACCAACTGATGGAGTTGTCCTGGCAATAGGCATTATTGTTTCCCCCTTGCGTCCGCCCAATTTCATCGCCACCGCACATCATGGGGACGCCCTGGGAAAGCAATAAGGTCGCGAAGAAATTCCGTTTTTGCCTTTCACGAAGCTGTTGAATCGCTGGATCGTCCGTCGGACCTTCTACGCCACAATTCCAGCTTTCATTGTCATCCGTCCCATCTCGATTGTCTTCTTGATTGGCTTCATTATGCTTCTGGTCATAGGACACCAAATCGTTAAGCGTAAATCCATCATGCGCCGTGACAAAGTTTATACTGGCATATGGCTGACGTCCGCTTTGCCCATAGAGATCGCTACTCCCGGCCAATCGAGAGGCGAATTCACCTAACAATCGGTTATCTCCCGTCCAATACCGCCGTACCACGTCACGATATTTTCCATTCCATTCAGCCCATCCCGGCGGAAAATTCCCGACTTGATAGCCGCCCTCTCCCAAATCCCACGGTTCGGCAATTAATTTCACCTGTGACAATATCGGATCCTGATGAATGATATCGAAAAAGGCACTCAGTCGATCCACATCATGGAGCTCGCGCGCCAACGCCGAGGCTAGATCAAAGCGAAAGCCATCTACGTGCATGTCGCACACCCAGTATCGCAAACTATCCATGATCAATTGCAAGGTTCGCGGGTGTCGGACATTTAAGGTATTCCCGCACCCTGTGTAATCCATGTAGTAGCGAGGATTGTCCGGTGTCAACCGATAATATGCGGCATTATCGATTCCCCGAAAGGACAAGGTCGGCCCAAGATGATTCCCTTCTCCGGTATGGTTGTACACCACATCCAAGATGACTTCGATGCCGGCACTATGCAGCGTTTTGACCATTGTCTTAAACTCATAGACTTTTCGTCCTTCTCGAGGAAACGCCGAATACCGAATATCCGGCGCAAAATACCCGATGGAATTGTACCCCCAATAATTAGTCAACCCCTTATCAATAAGAAACTGGTCATTCACAAAATGGTGAACCGGAAGGAGCTCAACCGCAGTCACGCCCAACGATTGAAGATAGGCAATAATGGGTGGAGACGCTAACCCTTCATAGGTTCCCCGAAGATGTTCAGGCACATCAGGGTGGTTCATCGTAAACCCTTTGACATGCACTTCATAAATCACCGTCTGCGCCCAAGGAATTTGAAGCAGGCGATCGTGTCCCCAAGAAAACGCCTGATCCACCACCACGCACTTCGGCACATTGCCAGCATTATTCCGTTCATCCATTAAGAGATCTTCTTTGGCCTGACCGACTCGATACCCAAACATGGCATCCGACCATTTCACAATGCCGGTGAATGCCTTGGCATAGGGATCGATTAATAATTTTAATGGATTAAAACGATGCCCGGCAGGAGGGTCATACGGCCCATACACTCGATAGCCATACAATTGCCCCGGTCGCACTTCGGGAAGATACACATGCCACACCTGATCGGTACATTCATCAAGAGGCAGTCGATGCGATTCCTGCTCTTGATGCTCCACATCAAACAAACACAAATCCACTCCAGTCGCATTTTCAGAGAAGAGCGCAAAATTCACCCCTTCACCATCCCACGTTGCACCTAACGGATAAGGGCGCCCAGGTCGTTGTCTCATGTAATCAGCTCCATCTTCTTTACACGTCAAGACACAAAAAGATATGCCATCGTCTGC
>QIDY01000391.1 GCA_003228495.1 Nitrospirota bacterium | reverse complement strand
AAGCTATACCGTCAACTTTGATGATAAAATTGGTGAGTTCGATACCGTGACCGAGGTCGATGGCGTGAAGGTGCTCGTGGATGCCAAAAGCGCGATATACCTCCAAGGGATGACATTAGATTACCAAAAAGACATGGTGAGCGGAGCCTTCAAATTTATCAACCCCAATGCCACAAAAACCTGTGGATGCGGGGAGTCGTTCTCGGCGTAATACACGTTTTATTACGACAGGTAAGAAATTGTCCGGGCATGGTGCATTTGGCCATGCCCGAGTTGTCAGAGGCCATGAACATGGAACATTCTCATGACACGTCGACCAACACACGTGAGCTGCCAATGGCACGCAGCATGTGCTGGCACTGCCAATCTGAAGTGACCGGGGAATACCTCTGCGGCCAATGCGTCAAAGTTCAGCCCCTTTCCAAAGACCTGGATTATTTCTCCTGCTTCAAATTGCCTCGGTTGCTCAAAGTAGATGAGCAACAGTTAGAGCGAACCTATTATGACCTCAGTCGTACCTTTCATCCCGATTTTTATTCCACGAAAGATGAATCGGAAAAGACTATTAGTTTAGGGAACTCGGCCTTTCTCAATACCGCGTATCGAACATTGAAGGATCCCATTCAACGGGTAGAATATTTGATTCGATTGGAAGCAGGCGCTGTTAAAGATATTCGGTCGAATCCGCCGGCTGATCTCTTTGAGGAAATTCTGGAATTGCAAGAAGACTTGGAATCTTTCAGACAATTGGCGCCTGAGGGATCCTCATCTGATCTTGAAACGCTCCGTACAAAGTTACAGGGCGAACGAGAACGCCTTGAGTCTCGCCAGGGGAAGATGGAAGCTTCTCTGTTTGTGCAATTTAATGAATGGGACCGATTACAACAGCAATATCCAGAACCGCAAGATGTTCGTGAAGAGAAGGATCGGATCCTGCGGGGGATGCGAGAAGTGTTGTCCGATCGTACCTATGTGTCCAATATGGTCAATGACTTATCGGAAACGACAGGTTAAAGAAAAGGGTAATTACTCAGGTAGATAGGCTGAAGACTGAAGGCTACACGGATAATACCCGAAGTGTTGGATGATGACGCATGATTGGCCCCTACAAGCCTTCGGCTTTCTTCAGTCTATCTATCTGAGTTACTGAAAAGGATACCTTGTGAGTCGAATTGTTGGCATTGATTTAGGCACGACGAACTCATTGATTGCCTATATGGATAATGGGACGCCACGGATCATTCCCGGTCCTCACGGCGAGACGATGGTTCCCTCCATTGTGGGCATGACGGATAATGGCATTATTGTGGGAGATCCTGCGAAAGCCCATTTGACTCGTGATCCTGCTCGTACCATCTATTCCGTTAAGCGGTTTATGGGAAAAGGGTTAGGGGATGTCAAAGATGAGCTGAAATATTTCCCCTATTCGTTGCATGAAAAAAATGGCGTGATTCGAATAGAAGTGGGGGAGAAAATCTATTCGCCTCCTCAAGTCTCTGCCATGATTTTAAAAGAATTAAAACGGCGAGCCGAAGAATTTCTGAAAGAAGATATTTCCAAGGCAGTGATAACCGTTCCGGCCTATTTTAATGACAGCCAACGGCAAGCCACGAAAGATGCCGGGATGATTGCGGGCCTCGAAGTGTTGCGTATCATCAATGAGCCAACTGCTGCGTCTTTGGCCATCTATGACCTAGGCGGTGGGACGTTTGATATTTCCATTCTGAAACTGAAGGATGGCATTTTTGAAGTGCTCGCCACCAATGGCGATACGCATTTAGGTGGTGATGATTTTGACCAACGCCTTATCGATGTGTTGGTGCAAGAGATTGCCGAAAAGTATGGGGTTCCAGTCCAAGACCATCCTGACCTGATGCAAGTGGTGCGTTTGGAAGCCGAACAAGCCAAAGTTCGACTGTCGGAAGAAACAGAAACAACGCTGGTTGTTGAGCTTCCCAATGGAAAATATGAAAAGACCTTGACCCGTGAAGCTATGGAATCATTGGTCATGCAGCTCGTAGAGCGAACCCTTGCCCCCTGCCAGTCGGCGCTGAAGGACGCTGGTTTGCAGGTCGACCAAATTGATGAAGTGGTCTTGGTCGGTGGTAGTACTCGCATGCCATTGGTCCGAACCAAGGTTGAGGAGCTGT
>QIDY01000345.1 GCA_003228495.1 Nitrospirota bacterium | reverse complement strand
AACAGCTAGCCCAACTTCTGGAAGCGTGACGGCAGGCTCAGAAGATTCGATTATTCCTTTGGAGCGTAGCGGCGGAGTTTGGGTTGCCAACGTCGAATTTAATGACCTATACCAAACCAAACTTATCGTGGATACCGGCGCAACCTTTACCACCATTTCCGAAGATCTGGCCTTTGACGCAGGGATTCAATCGGACCCAAAAAATTCACATATCACATTGCATACTGCCGGAGGAAATGTCCAAGCCAAAATGGGAATTGCCCCGAGAATCCGCGTAGGCAAGGCGGGGCGTGATAATGTACGTGTCGTCATCCACACGCTCCCCAATTTCCCGGAAGGAGTTGATGGTCTTTTGGGTTTGAGTTTCTTTGATGGCTTTATGGTACAGCTCGACCATGCTCAGGGACAACTTCACCTTACGCCTAAAAGCTAACAATGCCCGGGTTCCACATGATCGAATCTTGTGCTTCCTTCCAATGAGACCATCGGCCTTCTAAAAAACACTTCTTGCCCGTAACAATATTTTTCAAACTCACAATCCATCCTTGACAGTTCGCAAAGGCAGTATGGTAATACTACCTGTTGCTTAAACGAACAGGACTGAACTATGCGATTCTTCATGTATGCTGACAATCTTAATCCCACACAATTGAAACGACGTGCGCCGGAGAACCAATTTTTATTCAAGGCCTATATTCCGGATCACACCATTAAATTCGGACGATGGTCTAATCAGTGGCGATGCGGGCTGGCCACGATTGCGCCCTCTGCTGGAGAGCGCGTCTGGGGGGCTGTATTTGAACTGACCCCGGAAGACATCCAGGAACTGGACAAATTTGAGGGTGATCTACCGGAAGGGGCCTTCCGACATGTGGAAATGAACGTATTCACAGAAGACGATCAGAAAGAATTCATCACGACCCATGTGGCCCAAAGTATTGGAAAATTCAAACCCAAAGATCACTATTTAGACTGGATTATGGCAGGGGTACGACATTGGCAATTGCCTGATGAATGTGTGGACATGTGGGACCTTTCCTACGCGCGGTAACTTAACGATCCTCTGATACCTTCTATTCTCACCCTAACACCTTGACCATGTTTCCCTAGGAAGGAGATCTTATGCCAAAGCCAAAATATCACATTCTGGTCTGTACTAATTCCCGCCCCCCCGGCCATCCTAAACCCTCCTGTGGAGCGGAAGGAGCCCAGAATTTACTTATGGCGTTCAATATGGGCCTAATGGAACGCGGAGTACAACCGGGAGAAGTGATTGTCTCAGGAACTACGTGTCTTGGGCCATGCGAGCAAGGGCCAACTGTTGTGGTCTACCCGACAGAAACCTGGTACTCCCAGGTCAAAGATTCTGATGTGGCAATTATTTTAGACGAGCATATTAAAAAGGGTGAGCCTGCGGCCCAACTCAAACCGGACGCCGTGTGGTCTTAGGAGCCTGTCCAAGATTAGACTGATCTACTGCGGTTGCGCCGGATTTGGCCAGATTTTCCGATCCTTTTCGTTCAATAGTCACCACTATTCGCCTCAAATGATCAAAAAATCTGACTCAACCCTGCACAACCTCGCGACGATCGCTAATCTCGGACAGGCTCCTAGCAACCTACTCCAAAACATCCTATTGCCATGAGCGATCACGAAAAGCCGGCTCATACGGAACAACCCGTTCCCCACCATCAGCACCCTTCACACGTCTCTCACAAAGATCATGGCCCATGGCCAAGGTTCCTTGGCCTGTATGGTGGTCACATGTAGCGACACGCGAACTCGCGATACCGACACAAGCGGAAAACTGATTTGTCATCTCCTCAAAGAGCAAGGCCATACCATAGCCGCCCAGCATCTCATTAAAGATGAGCCAGAAGAAATTACACGGCTTCTAGAAACAGCCGCACAGCAGGCTGACGCACAAGTTGCTATCATTAATGGAGGGACTGGCATTTCCCGCCGTGATGCAACCTTTGAAGCTGTGGATGGGTTTTTACAAAAAAGACTGGACGGATTTGGCGAATTATTTCGATATTTAAGCTATAAGGATATTGGCTCGTCCGCCATGTTGAGCCGTGCGACAGCGGGCATCCATGGGCATTTGATCATTTTTTCGATTCCGGGTTCACAAGGTGCCGTTCGCCTGGCCATGGAGCAACTGATTCTTCCAGAAATGGGTCATATTGCCGGCGAACTTATGAAGTAGCGTTCCAAGACTATTGTGTCATAGGTACTTAATACACCATCTTGCCTTCTGCCAC
>QIDY01000020.1 GCA_003228495.1 Nitrospirota bacterium | reverse complement strand
GTCACTGTCTAGGTAGTTTAAAGGAATTTCCCCTTTTTTTATTATATCACCAAAAGAAACAGCTTGAGCGGCAAACGGACCTTCTTCTATGAAAACGGATGATTGATTCACGTCAATTCATTTGTGTCCAATTACAATACAACCCTCTCAAGTAAGTATTGATTGTATCAGGCATTTGAAACAATTCAAAACATTTATAGTATTTTTTTCTAAACCACAATATTTGAATGACTGTATAAAATTTACGTAATCCAAGCTTGGTCAAAGATACATCTTTAGTCAATAAGGGATCAGATATCCCCTCAAAAAAAAGCAGGGGGCGACGGCGTCGCCCCCTGCTTTGCACCCTACCGATCAACTATCCGCTTGCGCTTACAGCCAGTTTGGCCGTTCTGCTGGACGGATATAAATCGGCTCTTCCACTTGCTGCCGGACGGCTTCCTTGCCCGACTTGTTGAAGCCCAGAACCGTGTCGTTGTACATCTCGAACTTACGACCGTGAATTTGGGTTTCAAACACTTTCGGTCCAGGAATGACGTCATACCGGAAGATGATCTGTTGGCTCGCTCTCCAGAGCTGTAACACCGCCAACAATTCCCGGCTTGGCACCAAATACTTCTCGATCGCATTGTCCACACCCGGTCCAAACATTTGGCGGATGTAGCCACGTGGGGCCTGTCGTGGTGGAATATAAAATCCATTGGGCTCCGTGCCCCATTGCGGGTAGAGTGGCAAGGCCACTTGTTCAACCCGAATGGCATAATACAACGGATTCCAACGATCTTCCGCCCACAACCCGTCATCGCCCACTTTGACCAGCCCTTGCAGCCGGATTTTGCCGACGCACGCTGCCATACAACGTGTTTCCATCGGCTCACCGCCCGTTAGAGGATCTTTACCCTCTACCCGAGGATAGCAGGCAATACATTTTTCCGATACCCGGGTCGTTCCCCGGTACATCGGTTTTTTGAACGGGCATTGCTCCACACACTTCTTGTAACCCCGGCATCGGTTTTGGTCAATCAAGACAATCCCATCCTCAGGCCGTTTATAAATGGCCTTTCGTGGACAAGCTGCCAAGCAACCAGGATACGTGCAGTGGTTACAAATGCGTTGAAGGTAGAAGAAATACGTTTCATGCTCAGGCAAGCTGCTGCCCTGCATCTTCCAAGGCTCTTCTTTCGTGAACCCGGTTTTATCGATGCCTTCCACAATGGCCCGCATCGAGGTCGCCGTATCTTCGTAGATGTTCACGAAACGCCATTCTTGGTCCGTCGGGATGTAGCCGATGGCTGCCTGTCCAATCTTGGCGCCGGCATCATAAATCGTCATCCCTTCAAACACCCCGTAAGGCGCATGGTGCTTGCGGCCGACCCGCACGTTCCACACCTGTCCTCCGGGATTGACTTGCTCAATTAACTGCGTGATCTTCACATCGTAGAACTGTGGGTATCCACCATAAGGCTTCGTTTCCACGTTGTTCCACCACATGTATTCCTGCCCCTTGGAGAAAAGCCACGTGGACTTATCCGCCATTGAACAGGTTTGACAGGCCAAACACCGATTAATGTTGAACACAAATGCAAACTGCCATTTTGGATGCCGTTCCTCATAGGGATACAGCATCTTTCGGCCTAGTTGCCAATTATAAACTTCTGGCATGGTTTCCTCCGTTTTTTAAATATTGGTTTACCAAATGAACAGTCCGTGAACCCTTTTGGGTTCCCAGAAACTGTCTCTTACACTTTGATCTTAATGTGGTCCCCTTTGAGCCATTTAATCATGAACTCATTTTCCTGACCTGGCGTAAACCCGGTCCGGACTGGTTCCCACGGTCCACGGCCACCGATACCACCGTCTTCCGC
>QIDY01000151.1 GCA_003228495.1 Nitrospirota bacterium | reverse complement strand
TGGGGAATCAGGTCCAAAAGAAAGTGGAAGAACGTCTTGAAAAAGTATTGCAGGGCGATGATCAAGAATTGCAGAAATTGTTGAATGAGGGAAAAGATTTATTGAAACACTTTTTTAGGAAATAGAGTTGTCGGCGATTAAAAGGTGACGCTCCCTTTTTTGTCTTCCGTAGGCAAAGGGCCTGTTGCTGATGAGTAGTGCAAATCGCGACTGAACATAAGCTTCGTTTACTCCAGTACGACCGGGATTTTCCTCAAATGGCCAAAGTTTTTTTTGCTTTGACGCTCGCTTAGCAGTTTCTATATTTTTGCATGGCAAGGTTTAGGCAATCTTTGATATATTGATAGCAGAACTGTATTCGAGTCTCAAAGGAGGTCAACCACCATGGCAACGATGAATGTTTCTCTCACTGATGAGTTAATTAAGGTCATACGCAGGAAGGTTTCTTCAGGAATGTACAATAATTCCAGTGAGGTGGTTCGCGAGGCTATTCGCAGGTTTGATGAGTATGATGAGCTACTCTATGGGTTGAAATTGGACAAGCTCAGAGCTGAAATATCGATCGGTATTGAACAGGCAGATCGTGGCGAGTATAGCAATCGAACCGTTGAAGAGATTATTGCTGATGCGAAGTCTCGCAAAAAGCGTAAGAAACGATAGCATCCTATGGCGATCATCAAGCTCACCCCGGCTGCAGATTCTGATCTTCTAGAAATTTGGGGATATACTGATGACCGATGGGGAGCCGAACAAGCCGATACCTATTTACGTAAACTAGACACCCGCATGACATATCTTGGGAACAATCCCAAGCGAGGGAAAAATCGGGCAGAACTTCCAGGTAGACCCATGAGCTATCAGGAGGGAAGGCATGTCATTTTTTATCGTCCTATAACGATGGGCATAGAAGTTATTCGTATCCTTCATAATGGAATGGATTTTTCGAGACACTTGTGAAATCCCTAGTGTAACGGGCTAAAGGGTAGAGTAGATCGCCAGTGCTCTACTCTAATTTATATTCCTGACCTCCTCTTCACTCGAAGAGGTCAAAACGCCGTGGAAACGATCTGCAGTCGAAAGAATCTTTACCCTGACCGTCTCTCCCTTCAGACTCATTTCTTCGTGGAAGAGATTGACCACTGGTTTACTCAACAGTCTCGGTTACAATATCGAGAAGATCCTCGTTCTCGACAAATAACCGGCGGCCTTCCTTGCCGAATTCAATAAATGTGACCGGAAATTCTGTAACGACAAAAAGGCCTTCTTCGAGGAAAGGCGCGAAGTGATTATGCACCAGAATCAGAGGAGAAGCTGCGCATGACCTCACCCATCCTAAAAACATCGGGTATCTGGGATAACCACCATCGTGGATCGATAGGTGAGTTTCTCAAAGCTCAGATCTCTCATTCGGGCCGACGAATTGGACTTCGGAATGCGGAACAGATGAAATACGGCAAGGCTTATGGCGCCGCCGATCACGAGATGATCGAGGGAGATGTGTTCCAAATCATTGTCAAATGCCCATATTTTGAGGCCCGTCATACAGACTCGACTGATTTGCGGCTAGAGTCACGGCTAGAGTTACGGCTAGAGTCACGACTGGCCGCTAAAATCATCCTTTTGGTCAAACATGTTGAAGCTGGCAAGACTCAGCTGGCAACAGGACTGGGCTACAAAACCGTGTCGGGCGAATTGCGCAAGCAAATCAGGCGACTATTGGATCTTGAGTTGATAGAAATGACCATCCCCGATAAACCCAAAAGCCGGTTTGCAAAAGTACCGGCTGACTGATGCGGGAAAACGTTTGCTGAAGTCTATGCAGGAATAAAGCAGGATAAGAAATGGAACGAAAAACACAGATATAACCATGAACACTGACACGCGACACCAAATCATCCACCACCAGGAATTTTGAGGGACATTGAAGGACACGATCATGGGCACGGTTTACCATAGCCAGTACTGGGCGCATGCCTTGAGCCTCCAAGGTTCCGGCGGCAACATCGAATTCCTTTCCCGCTCTATTGCCAATGCTCGTGTTGACCTTAACCCGCATCAAATCGATGCAGCCCTGTTCGCACTTCGTTCGCCATTGTCCAACGGCGCGATTTTCGCTGATGAAGTTGGTCTTGGTAAGACCATCGAAGCAGGAATTGTCCTGGCGCAACGGTGGGCGGAACGTCGCCGACGCATTCTGATCATTGTCCCGGCCATGCTCCGAAAGCAATGGCAACAGGAACTTGAAGAAAAATTCTACCTGCCGAGTGTCGTCCTGGACACAAAAGTCTTTAACCGACTGATCAAAGAGGGTTTGCCCAATCCATATGACCAGGAAAATCGCCTGGTCATATGCTCGTATCATTTCGCTTCGGCTAAGTCAGCGGAGATCAGCCGGGTTCCATGGAACGTCGCCGTCATAGACGAAGCTCATCGCTTAAGGAATGTGTACCGCTCGCGTAACAGAACCGACCCGCTCGCCAGAAAGTCCATGTCTCACAAAATTGCCGAGGCTCTTGAGCGGGTTCCAAAGCTGCTGCTTACAGCTACGCCACTTCAGAACTCCCTGATGGAACTCTATGGCCTGGT
>QIDY01000167.1 GCA_003228495.1 Nitrospirota bacterium | reverse complement strand
AGCCTTTGGAAAATAATCATCCTGTAGGGGATATTGTGACGGTGGAGTTTGTGCGGCAACGGTTCTGGGTCGATGCCGATGTCGGATCGGTCTTTTGTCATGACCATGCCTTTGGGGGAACCACCTGGCCACATGGCGCGGTGTGCACATTCTTGATCGAACCCTTTGGGTCCACCTACCACAACCCGGTGACCGGTGAACCTCAACGGACTGGACCAGTGATGGACATCCATACGAATGAGCCGGTCGGTTACGGGGTGAGCGGAAGTTTCCGTGAATTGATGGTTCAAATCATGGATACCGTTCCCCATACCGTCAACGTGGTGACCGCAGGGAATCCTCCCGGACAGCCTGTTGAAGTGGCGCTTGAAGCAGGCCGAACGGTGTCATTTATTATGCCGCCAAATGATATGATTAAAATGACTCCCATGCCGTTTTTGAATGGAGGAACGCATACCACCGGTGGCGCCTTGAATTTTAGAGCAGAGCCATTTGCACAACGGTTGGCGAATAATCCGGATACATCTCAAATCTTCAATAGTGCAGTCCATGGTGACCCCAGTACGCTCACCGTGCGGGCCTATTTGGGAGATGCGATTGTCTTTCGGTTGGTTGACGTTACCATGAATGAAAGTAATGTCTTTACCGTTTCCGGACACAACTTCCTAACCGAACGGTATGCCGGAGATGCGAACCGAAAAAATTCCATACACATTGGTATCGCAGAACGGTATGACCTGGTTGTTCCTCAAGCAGGTGGTCCTCGTCTCCAAGCTGGAGATTACATGTATTTTAATGGGCGAGACTCAAAGTTCTCTGAAGGCTCATGGGGAATTATCCGGGTGTTGGATAAGGAAGTGCCAGACCTGAAACTGTTGCCCAACGCGGCAGTTGGTGGTCCAGGCATCAAAAAATCTTTGCCTGTCTGCCCAGCAGATGCACCGGTAAAATCGTTTAGTGTCGCAGCTATTGATTTTCCGTCCATGACTTTTAATCCCAATATTGAAGAAGCCATTGAGGTAGACTTTGAGCGGAAAATCGAAATCCAGAATCCTGATGCTAAAATTTACGTCTTAGAAGATGAGATCAGTAAAGCGTCCGGAGATTTTCATCCCATGCCCCTCACGATTCGGGCAAATGTGGGCGACTGTTTGAAAATTACGTTGACCAACAAGATGAAAGAAGGCCGGGCGTCTTTTTCAGCATTTAGCTTGGCTTTCGATCCTAAAGATTCGCAAGGCATGAATATCGGCAATAATCCGGGGGATCAAACTGTGGCTCCTGGTGAAAGTCGAACCTATACGTATTATGCGGATCCGTTTATTGGTGAGACGCAATCCTTAGTATGGGATTTCGGCAATGTTGCCATGAATCCACGCAACGGATTGTTTGGTGGCGTGATTATCGGGCCAAAGGGCTCTCAATATCGTGATCCAAGAACAGGGGCCGACATTTCCTTGAAGAACAGTTGGGTGGCTGATGTGATCGTCGATCGGACCATCCAAGGTAATGAGATGCGTCAAAACTATCGAGATGTCGCGTTGTTCTTCCAAGATGAGGACAATATCATCGGGACGAGTTTTATGCCCTATATTCAAAATGTCGCGGGGTTGGTTGGCGTGAACTATCGGTCCGAACCCTATCCCTATCGTGAAGAGGCGGGATGTACGTTGGGCCGAATGTTCCAACCTTGCGAGGTTGATGATCCTAAAGATCCGGTGACTCCGCTCATCGAAGCCCATGCGGGCGATCCGGTTCGGATTCATGTTTTTGGCGCCAGCAATGAACAAAATGGTATGTTCAGTGTTGAGAAACATGAGTGGCCCATCGAGCCATTCATGGAAGGGGCTGATGAAATTAGTGTCGTAGAGTTTGCCGGTTCTGAAGG
>QIDY01000174.1 GCA_003228495.1 Nitrospirota bacterium | reverse complement strand
AGATACTCACGGTGGCCACTCCAGGGCCATTGCCCGGGACGCCGCACTAACCGTGCTCGCACAGGATTCAGGTGAATATACCGGACCAGCTCCAAGAGATAACTATCCTGCTCACACACAATGGCTTTGTAGCGCCCCTGGAAGACATGGCCGGAGCGCTGATGGCGTCTGTTAAACCCGCGAGCATACCTTGTCAATAACGCCTGCATCAGCCGTGCGGTGGGCGTCTTACGAACTTCCACCAGGAGATGAAAGTGGTTGGGCATGAGCACATACGCGTAGAGATAAAAGGGATACCGTGTACGCGTACCTTCCAGGGCGGCGAGGAACTCCTCATAGTCCTTTGAGTCTCGATAAATTTCTTGCTTATTGTTGCCGCGGACTATGATGTGAAACAGAAGACCCGAGGCATGAAGGCGTGGATGACGAGGCATGGCATAGGGTAGCAGCTTCATTAGGGATTACTCAACTTAATCAAGTCTGACACCATATGCTTTCTTTAGAGGCGCTCTTTGGGTTATGATGGTTCTCTGATTGGGATAAGCGTTCTTCCTCAAAAACTTTTTCACTTAAAAAAAGGAGATGTGAATATGAAAAGTATTCTGACCAGCCTTGGTGTCTTTCTCGCCTTCTTTATGCTGGCCACCCCTGTCATGGCCCAAACGGCTCAAGATGTGGATATGGACCTTTTAGCCGCGAAAATCAAGGCTGATAAAAAGTTGTTTGTCTCCATGAATATGGACCTGACAGAGCAAGAAGGCAAGGACTTTTGGCCTTTATACGATATGTATCAAAAAGAATTAGAGATAAAAAATGAACAACTGGCCCTCTTGATTTCGGAGTATGCGGAGGCCTATAACAAAGGTCCGGTCGCCAATGATATTGCCGCAAAGCTCATCAAAGAGTCCTTGAGTTATGAAGCGGGAGAATTGAAACGCAAGATTGCGTATATGGCAAAGATTGGGAAGGTGTTGCCTGCTCATAAGGTAGCCCGGTACCTACAAATCGAAAATAAAATCCGCGCCGTCCTTAAATTCGAGCTCGCCCAAGGCATTCCTCTTATGCATTAAGGGCAGGACTCCCTCAACAGCTGTGATGAATGTGGTGTGAGGGAGAGAACCGTTCACGTGGTATCAGGCAAAGGAATTTTTCCTTTGCCTGATACGGCATAGCCTCCCTTAAGAAATCTCCTCCCCATCCCTTTTTTTAACTATCGGATTCAAAATTGGCGTCAGACTTGGCTAAGTTTATTAACTCTGCCCTTTTAGTTAATCCCTTTAATCAAGTCTGACACCATTACATTTGGATATTTCCTAGCAAACTTCGCTAAGGGCTTTCATCTCCTTGCTTGATAACCCCGTGTCTCCATTAAAGATAGCGGTGTCTGGATGAAAGGCGTACCAGGCAAACCAATAGGCGGTCAGAGTGGGGAAGGTTGTGCCCATTTGGTTAATAACTTTGGCGCTTCTGGCTTGGGCATCCCAGCAGACCACATAGTCTTGGCCGTGCAAGGAATCTGAGAAGGCAGGGCCCATTGCTTCAAGGCTAGAAAAGGGATAAGCCTTGAATTTTTCACCGATCTCGACTCCTAAGACCCATTCTTTTGGAGCGAGACGGTCATCGTGTCTTGCGGGGGGAAATATCAAACGGTCGGTGAGAGCATAATGCTTATAAGGATCACGACTATAGTCGCGGGTGAACCCCGTTTGAAGAGACAGTACTAAAGTATCAGGATGGCGCTTGCGCCACGCACTCCACGTTGTGTGTTCTAAGAAGATCGGTTCTAAGTGTTGGCCCAAAGATTGTCCGGTTACCGCGCATGGCAATTTGTGACCAGAGACTTTCGGTTTGATGATCATACATGAGGACATCACTTTGGTAGAGGAGCCCCGAGACGCCGAAGGTCAGAACATGGTCGCCCACCCTCCTCAGAAACCCCATGCCTGTCCCACAGAGGGGGCAAAAGGTAATCACGACAGGAGTTCCACCTAAGGTGTCATTCACAATTTCATGCCAATTTAAAATGGCAATGGGATAGGCCTTGGCTTGACGGAGGCCCTGGATGCCGAGAACCCGATCATCGAGGGCTAAAAAATCAGCCTCATTCGCCGAAAGAAATTGAGGGGCCATTAAGGCGGGAATGCCGTCTCTGGGCGGGCCTCCCGATAAGATTTCATCTAAGGGAATGGCATGAGGCTCGACTTGAAACCCATTAAAGGAGGCCTGGGCGTCACAAGACAACCAAAAAATAGACAACATCCCAAACAGGCATGCCCTGCGCCGAAGATGCCTAAGTCGCGAAGGAGTGAAAAGTCCGGGAGTCAAAAGATAGATCCTCTTTGTTTGTTGAGTACTCATATATTGTAATCTGGTTCACAGACATGAGGGAGTTTCCTTATTTTCAATGATGTTTCAATGCGGAATACCTATCAAGTCTAGGAGAGGAGTCTGAGAACACCAGAAAAAATTACAGGTTTTCGTAGCCCAGAGCAAAATTTCTAGGAGGCAATGTTCAATATGAGGGCCTGGCCATCTCCAGTTTTTGTGGCCTAGCGGGAAAATTCCTGTTGGGTGGTGGTCGTGTCAGACTTGGCTAAATTTATTAACTCTGCCTTTCAAAATTAATCTCTTTAATCAAGTCTGCCACCATTGCCACCATTGCGTGCTCGCCAGAAGTCACGGGTTGGCAAATTGTAGATATCAAGAGCTCGATAAATTTACTTCATCGTATAAACGTTTGGAATGCGGGTTGGGTGTTGACGTGACCGTTCTGCGGCATCCTGGGCGACATTATCCAAGCTCATTCGAATATCAGTATTAATTCGGCCTTTAAGGTAATAGCTATGTTCCATGAAACCTTCCACAATTTCGGAGCAGTCAATTTGTGAAACTTCCGAATGCGTTTGTGAGGTATTTGCGATCCCATTGGTGCCCAATCGGTCAGGGTTCCCTTTGGTGATATCTGAACCTCGGAGGGCGAGATCACCGCGGTTATAATACACACTGATATTCCGACAGATTTCATGCAATCGGCCCAATGGTTGATTCGCCTCCAGCACGTTATCATCAACATCTGGGGAACAGAGGAAAACATTATCAAATACTCGTGGTAACCGACTGGTCTTGGCCTGTTCTATCACGCGTTGGAGAGCATGCTGTAACACATAGTTGCCCATGGAGTGGCACAGTAGGTTGATATTTTGCAAGCAAGGTTCCCACTTCTTGCCACTCTTTTTTTCTAGTGTGGTTGGTGGCCGCGTGGTTTCCGCCAGAAAATCACGCAACTTAAGGAACGCGCGTCCTAGTGCAAACCCCGATCCCATGGCCTCAGTGCGATCCGAACGATAGGCTACAAATGGCAGGGCAGATCCATCGGAGGGCCAGGTGAATAGGACGGCTAAAACGTCTTTGCTCTTTTGACCTGGATCTCTTGGCCGATTCACCATAGCCTGTAGCGCCAGCACCGATCCCACGGCCTCCCACCAGGACACATTGAAACCGTGGACGAAAATTAATACATCCCGACCTTGGCGAAGAATTTGTTGCACTTCCGCAAACATTGCCGCCGAACCAAGTTTTTTCCCTTTTTGATCTTCTTCCAT
>QIDY01000178.1 GCA_003228495.1 Nitrospirota bacterium | reverse complement strand
GGTTGAGCAGCGGGGGAAACCCTGTTATAACATTTGCACAAGATGATTGGTGCCTTCACCCGCATCCTATTTTGGATTCCGATTGAGGGCTCCAAACCACATTGGGGAGGAAATCTTCCTGGCATGTAGGGTGGCTGGTTTTTTCTTGATAGCAAGACCGGTAACAGTACAAGCCGACCAGAAGTTGTTCGAATGAGGCATTCGAAGCATCCGGTCGGCTTTTTTTTGGAAAAAATGTACGTAGCCTCCATAGGGCACATTCAGTTCTTTGTTCAGAGGACAGCATGAGACCGATATCTTCTCAATTCTTAATTCTCAAGACGACAGCATTATTTGTCATGTGGGTCATGCTATCGGGAAAATTTGATCTCTTCCATCTTGGATTGGGCCTCGTACTTTCCTTCTGTGTTGCATGGATCAATTCCGGCCATTCACCTTTTGTTCCCCGGTTTCGTCTGTGGGGGAAAATTCTGTTGTATCTCCCCTGGCTTTTTATACGGATTGTTCACAGTAGCCTGCATTTAACAAAACTCATCCTTCATCCTCGTCTCCCCATCCATCCCCGTTTGATTCGTTATGAATCGACATTGCAAGAACCACCTTCAGTCGTCCTTCTAGGCAATTCCATTACCTTAACGCCTGGGACCATCACCGTAGAAGTGAATGGACAGGTGCTCCTTGTGCATGCCATGGATGAGGTCTCGGGTGAAGATGTTACGAGCGGACGGTTCGAATCCAAGATTGCCGAGGTTTTCGGGGAAAGAGCGCCAACCTCATGACAACCTTTTTCCTGTTTGTGTTGTTAGTGTTGGCTGGCCTGATCGGTGCCTATTTGTATCGCGTTCTTCAGGGTCCGACGATTTTCGATCGTGTACTTGGGCTTAATGGCATCTCGACGAAAGCGATTATCTTACTGATCTTGATTGGTATCGTGTATGACCGGGTTGAGATGTTTATTGATATCTCCACTGGCTATGCGTTGCTCAATGTTGTTGGGGCGTTAGCCGTGGCCAAATACCTGGAGCAAAAAGGACTGCCCTAAGATGGAAATTCTGTCCGTGATGTTTATCCTCGCCGGGTTGTTTTTTCTGGTTGTCGCGGCTATTGGCGTCATACGACTCCCTGACGTGTTTACGCGTTCCCATGCTGTATCGTTGACGGACTCGTTAGGAGCATTTCTCTTGTTGGTCGGCCTTGCGATACATGAGGGGCTGAGTCTGAATGTTCTGAAGATCCTTGCGGTCTTGTCCCTGCTGTATCTTCAAAATCCTGTCATCGTCCATGCCACCTTACGCGCAGCCGTTCGAGCCGGCTTGAAACCTTGGGAAGGGAAGGTCACATGACGTTTGCTTACGAAATTCCGCTGTTGATTCTTCTGCTGGTGACGGCGGGCGGGGCCATTTTAATGAAGGATTTGATAAGTGCCGTTTTGCTGTTGGGATGTTATAGCTTTTTTCTTGCGCTCGTGTGGGCTTGGCTTGGGGCGGTAGACGTCGCGTTTGTGGAAGTCGTGGTTGGAGCCGGGTTAGCCACTGTTCTTTTTCTTCTCACCCTTTTTGGAACCGCTCCAAAGGATGGGCGGCTGCGACGACCACCTCCACCCTTGGCTGCGCTGGTCGCACTCCCCCTTCTCGGCGTCTTGATGCTCTATGCCGCGAAGGATCTTCCGGAATTCGGAGATCCGAATTCTCCCGCGAGTACTCACATTTCTCCTACGTATCTTCAACGGAGTTTTCAGGATACGCACACACCGAATGTCGTCACGTCCGTTCTCATGGACTACCGTTCCCTTGATACGATGGTAGAGACCGTGGTCATTTTTACGGCTGGGATTGCCTGTGTCTTGTTGTTGCGGAGGAAGGTGTCATGATTCAGCCACATGACAGCATTATTGTGCAGTCCTTAGGACGATTTCTTGT
>QIDY01000047.1 GCA_003228495.1 Nitrospirota bacterium | reverse complement strand
CTGTGTGTCTTGGTGCATCGTTTTCGCAGCACGTAACTCAGCCACCTCTTGGCGAAGCGCAAGGAGTTCCTGCTCGAGTTTTTGCTGGGTTGCGGACGGATCGTTAATCATATAATTGACACCCCGTAAGGAGTGGGGAGTTAGTAGTAAGTAGTGAGGAAAAAGGAAACAAAAGAAAGAATTCCCTAGCTCCTGACTCCTTACTATTCACACCTTATTCCTTACTTGTTCCATCCTCCATCTCGGCAAGCTTGCGATACAGCGTCTTTCGATCAATACCTAATACATGAGCCGTTTGATATTTATTCCCACCCAGTTTTTCTAATACCCGACGGATGTAGGCCTTTTCCACTTGGCCTAGGGGAAGAATCTGCTCGACCGCATCTTCAATGAATTGTCCCTCCCCTTGAATATTTTGAATGTTGGGAGGCAAATCTTCCAAAGAAATTATGGGTCCCTGAGTTAAGGTGGCCGCACGCTCCAGAATATTTTCCAATTCACGGACATTGCCGGGCCATTGATAATCGATCAGACGAGCCAGGGCCGAATCTGCGATACCGTCAATGTGTTTCTGTTGGGCCGTCAAACTTTTTTGCAACAACCCGTGAGTCAGCAAAGGAATATCTTCTTTTCGCTCTCGAAGAGGGGGAAGACGTATTTCAATCACATTCAATCGATAATACAAATCTTCTCGGAACCGTTTAGCTTTGACTTCTTCGGCCAACGTCACATTTGTGGCGACAACCAAGCGAACGTTCACCGACGTCGACTTCGTGGACCCGACCCGTCGAATTTCCCGCTCCTGGACAGCGCGCAACAACTTGGCTTGCAGCATCATGGGCATTTCGCTAATTTCATCAAGAAACAATGTGCCGTCATGAGCCTCTTCGAATAAGCCATGCTTATCGGATTTCGCATCCGTGAAGGCACCCCGCACATGCCCGAAGAGTTCGCTTTCTAAAAGAAGTTCAGGAATGGCGGCACAATTCACTGGGACAAACGGCTTAGACTTTCGCTGGCTATTAAAGTGAAGAGCTTTGGCAACGAGTTCTTTTCCGGTACCGCTCTCACCGGTAATCAAGATATTCGTCTGCGAATCCGCGACCCGGCGAATGAGATCAAAAATTTCCCGCATGGGTTTGCTTTTGCCAAGAATTTGATCAAAGGCATATTCCCGACTAACCTGTTGACGAAGTTGCTGAACCTCCTGGCGGAGCAAGGCTTCCCGCAACGCCTTTTGGACGGTCACCAAAAGCTCATCCGCCTTAACCGGTTTGGTCAGATAATCGAACGCTCCCTGTTTCATAGCCTCTACTGCCGACTCCACGGTGCCAAACGCTGTCATCATGATTAAATTAGATTCTGGATGCTTTTGAATCACCTGCTCCAACAAGCCCAACCCATCCAGCCCTTTCATCCGTAAATCGGTCACCACCACGGGAAATTTTTCAGATTCCATATGTGCCAGTGCCTCTTGCCCATCCGAGGCCCCGACAACCCGATAGTGATCTTCCTCTAGAATGTCCTGTAATAATTGCCGCATTTCTTTTTCATCATCAACAATTAAGATGGAAGAAGTGTCTTGTGTCATGGAAAAATTCCTTGCTTCGCTGCGGTTAATCGTTCACAATTGGTCTATTCGACAACAAACCCATGGTAATGCAGTTTCTCCACTCAGCTTCCTGAGAAAATCTCTGACATATGTTTATAAACTTATCCCTCTGTAGAAAATTGCCCCAACTGTAAATTTTCTAATTGTAGCAATTTGCACCATTTTAAGAGAGCTATAATACCACTCGTCATACCCATCATGACTGGACTATTCAAAAATAAGCAATCCAGGAGCCTGTCAAAGATAAGACTGATCTACGGCGAATGTGCTGGATTTGGCCAGATCTTTCGATCCTTTTCGTTCAATA
>QIDY01000168.1 GCA_003228495.1 Nitrospirota bacterium | reverse complement strand
GGGGCCATATGCTGGTCGGGTGTCCGTCATCTTCTCTGTGGGGCTCGCGGAAGCGATGCCGAAGCCATTGGATTTGACGAAGGCCCAAAGCTCGAAAACTTGGCCACGGCCCTTACACAACGCGGTATCACGGTGACCATGGATATTGGACGTTCCAAGGCCACTCAAGTCCTACAGAATTATGTCGAACAAGGTGGAATGGTCTATAACAGCAGACAAGGGTTCATTGAAAAGCATCGTTAAGGAGAACCGCCCATGGCAACGACACAGAAACAAACTTCTCTAGCGGCGCACCCTGTCACGCTCGCCATTGATATTGGAGGGTCCGGGATCAAAGGTATCCTTCTCAACCAGATTGGCCAACCGATCGGCGAGCGCAAACGGATCACCACTCCCCAGCCCTCTACCCCACAGGCGGTCCTCTCAGCAATTACTGAACTCATCGAGGGATTGGGAAAGTTCGATCGGGTCTCCGTTGGCTTCCCCGGCGTGATTCAACAGGGCCGAATCAAAACCGCTCCCAACTTGGATGCATCCTGGCCTGGGATTAATCTGGTGGCGGAACTGGAACGACAACTCCACAAACCCGTTCGTGCCGCCAATGACGCTGACGTGCAAGGGTTTGGGGCAATCAAAGGGAAAGGGGTCGAACTCGTGATTACCTTGGGAACAGGATTTGGGACGGCCTTATTTATCAACGGAGCTCTGGTCCCTAACTTGGAAATTGCTCATCATCCCTTTCGCAAAGGGCAAACCTATGAGGACGATTTAGGAGCTGCCGCACTCAAAAAGGTAGGAAAAAAGAAATGGAATCAACGACTGGACAAAGCGATGACAACGTTAGACCGGGTCATTAATTATGACCATCTATATTTAGGCGGCGGCAACGGGAAAAAGGTGACAATTGCCCTGCCGTCTAACGTAACGATTATCTCAAATGTAGCCGGCCTCTTAGGAGGCATCGCTCTTTGGGCTAATGGACATCCAAATCCACCTTCATCTGCCGGCCGAACAAAAACGCCATCCTCTCAAAAACCCTCACAATCAAAACGGAAAGCTCAAGCTTGACGGAAGAGACGCCATCATACCTGCCATCGATTTGCCTTCTTCTTCGAGCATCTAGACAATCTCCTAACGCAAAACCGTTATGACACCATACGGATTACCGCAACTACTTTGGGTCGGCCTCGGGGGATTTCTAGGCTCAATCGGTCGCTTTGTTATGACCGGAATGTTCAATCGGTTCAGTCCGGTTCTGGGCTTTCCCATTGGAACGCTCACCGTCAACGTAATTGGATGCCTCCTCATCGGTCTGCTGCATGGCTTGTCTGAAACCCGTCATTTGCTAGGACCGGATATCCGCATCTTTCTCTTCATCGGAGTTCTAGGTGGCTTCACCACCTATTCCACCTTCGGGTTTGAATCTTTTGCACTCTTAAAGGACGGTGAATTTCTCAAAACCTCCGCCAATATCCTGCTTCATGTAGTCCTCGGTCTTTCAGCGGTCTGGATCGGGAATATCCTCGGCAGGTTGTAAATTTCTCTCCTCCTAGCTTTAAATAGATAGTCCCTGTACATATCGGGTATCGTATCCAGAGTGTCTTCCACCACATATTGTTTCGGAAGCTTAAATACCCAGATTTGCCAGGCTGAGTGAGAAAGAATCAGGTGATCTGACGACAAATTTTATGGGCCATGGTTATTGGGAACATGGTCCACTCCGGAATATTTCTCAACTGTCGATCCAAGGCACATTGCGTAAAGCCCCGGTGTTAGGACGCAAGGATCTTGTTGTAGTAACTCAATTTGCTATATGCTTTCAAGGAAAAACCAGGCGGTATTTTGAAGTGAATCAAGTGCATTAATATCTTCCAACTTCCAAGGAGGTGTCTCATGTCAGGTCCCAAGTCATCTTCCTTTTTTGGATCCAACGAATCTTCGAATGGTTGTGTGATGGTGGTGGAAGAGAATCCCACTATCCGAAATGCAGTACGTCAAATGCTTGAAAAAACAGGGTACGCTGTGCTTGAAGTGGAGGGTGGGGAGAAAGCCATTGAAACGATCGGTGCGGGAGAGAATCCTCTGGTCGTGGATGTCATTATCACCGATATCGACATGGCCAATGGGATGGAGGCCATCACATATTTCAAGAAGCAGCACCCCCGTGTCTCCCTGATCGCCCTGACAGGTATGGAAGACTCCGCTCGGAGCAACCAGGAGCAAACAAAGATTGCCATTCTCGGAGCCGGAAAAGGCGGGATAGCTTTCCTTGATTTATTGAGTCACCTTTCTGATATAAAAATTGTCGGCATTGCCGATAAAGATTTTTCTGCACCTGGATTGACACGCGCCCGTGAACTAGGGGTTTCTGTCTGGGATGATATTGTGAATCTGATAGCCCACGGTGGTGTGAATCTAATTGTGGATGTGACTGGGAACCCAGAAATGGCACGACTTATTTGGAAGCATAAGTCTGAACAAGCCGAAGTGCTGGGAGGTGTGGCCTCCAAGCTCCTCTGGAACGTAGCACAATACGAGTCCCGGATGCAGGCCCAAGTGTTACAAACGGAGAAAGTCTCCAACATGATGAAGGTTGGGATGATTATGAATTATCTGATCAAACCGGTTGAGGAAACCAAAGTCAACGATGTGGTGGCCCAAGCTATGGCCCAGCGGGAAATCGCGAGATTATAATCGGCCATATTGCGAGACCATTTGAAATACCAGCCGCTTCTGAAACCACGCTGGGGGAAAGTTGTGTGCGGTAGTGCCCGTTGGGTTCCCAAAACCTTATCAGGGTCGGTGATCTGCAAGGGGTTCGA
>QIDY01000045.1 GCA_003228495.1 Nitrospirota bacterium | reverse complement strand
TACCAATTATTAACCGCTCCAAGACATGAGATGACAGTCATCCCACATAGAGGAAAATCCCGTGCAAAGAGGGCTTAACTTAGTGCCATTCAAGTCTGACACCTAATTTTCGTTTCGTGTTGGGGGTGAGGTGAGCGATTCTGTGGGAGTGTCTAGGCGCCGGATTTTTTGACGTAGGCTTTATAAACCCTTTTGTCCGCTCCGTCCTCTTCTTCCAAGCCGACCCATTCATGTCCGGTGGTTTCACACCACGCGGGCATATCTTTTTTGATTCCTTCATCGTCGGATGCCACCTCCAGCACCTGGCCGGGGACCAGTTCTTTGATTTTCTTGGAGGTCAGGATAATGGGCATGGGGCAAAAATATCCAAGGGTATCGAGTTTGACATCGGCTGGTATCATGTTAGGTCCTTCATTATTGGGTCTGGAGTTCCGTTAAATAAATAAGTTGACTGATCCATGCCGGGCTTCAGCCAGGTAGGTGCTGACTCCGGCCAGTTGGTCTATGCCATCGATAAGTGTATCTTTTGAAATGCCCAGCATTCCTAATGTTGTGGTGCAGGCGATCAATTGTACGCCAAGGTCTTGAGCCGTTTCTAACAGTTCGGTAATGCCAGGCATGCGATTTTTTTGCATGACCTTTTTCATCATGATCGTACCTAGTCCACCGAAATGGAATCGGGACAGAGGCAAGTTGTCCGAGCCACCCTTGTTGATCCACCCAAAGGCTTGGCGCATCCAGTCTTTTGCCGAGCTAGTCGATCCTTGTTTTCTGATGATATTCAAGCCCCAAAAGGTGAAAAACATGGTCACTTTCATTCCCATGGCTGCAGCGCCCGTGGCAATGATGAACGCGGCCATGGCTTTATCCATTTCTCCACTCAGGACGACGATGGTCACTCTGTCGGGTTTGGTTTCTTTTAATTCGGCGAGAGCTGTGGCAGGTTCAAGATTTGTGGTATTCATGGGAGTCACCTTTTTATATTAAGTTAGAGAATGGTTTGAAACCTTAGATACGGTCTCCACTCCACGAAATTTGTGAGAGGATTATACCAGGTTCGTGGGTCCTTTTTGAGAAGTTTTCCGAGGACCTTTTCATAATCCCTTAGAAATCAGCTAGTTCGACTATAATATGACATTTTTTGGGGTGTCAAGGAATTATGAATGATGAGGAGTGAGAGCAGTGATGATGCGGCGATTAGTTGAAAGTGTGCCGAATATTAGTGAGGGTCGTGATCAGTCTGTGATTTCCAAGTTGGCAGCCGTCATCCAAGCAACACCAAAAGTGGTCTTGCTTGATGTCCATGTCGATCCTGATCACAATCGATCGGTGTTCACGATTGTCGGAGAGCCTGGAGCAATGGCCACGGCTCTGTTTGGTTTAGTTCAACAGGCTCGACTTCTTATTGATATTCGTCAGCATGAGGGCGAACATCCACGAATTGGGGTTGTCGATGTTGTGCCGTGGGTTCCCTTCCAAGGCGTCACAATGGGAGATTGCGTAACATATGCTAATGATCTGGGTGCCCGAGTCGGGAAGGAGCTTGAGATTCCAGTATTTTTATATGAACTTGCCAGTAAAGTTTCCTCCCGGGAGAAGTTGGAAATCATCAGGCGGGGAGGGTTGTCGGCTCTAGACGCTCGCATGAAGACCGACAGGCAATGGAAGCCGGATTATGGCCCTCCGGGTTTGGATCCGTCCATTGGGGCCATAGCTATTGGGGCACGATTCTTCCTGATCGCCTTCAATGTGGTGCTCAAAAGTGATGATCTTGTAGTTGCCCGTAATATTGCGAAGTCCATTCGGACTTCAAGTGGCGGGCTGTCGTCGGTCAAAGCCATGGGCGTGCTGTTGATGTCTCGAAGATTGGTGCAAGTGTCCATGAATCTTACCGATTATCGGGAAACCTCTTTGCGGATGGTTTTTCAAGCCGTGAAGCAAGAGGCACATCGT
>QIDY01000405.1 GCA_003228495.1 Nitrospirota bacterium | reverse complement strand
TTTCATTTCCTCTTGGGATTTTTGAAATCGACGGTCTTGTTCTTCAGAAGAATCCGTGCCTCGTTCAGCCAACCGTGATCGCAAGGTTTCCAACGAAGGGGGGAAAATAAAAATCGTGACGGCCTTCTGTAAGGTTTTCATGACTTGGCGAGCGCCTTGTACATCGATATCCAATAAAATATCGGCGTGGGCCCCCGGCTCCTGCTCTAATTCCTTCCATGGCGTTCCGTATAACCGGCCGTAAACTTCAGCCCATTCCGCAAAGGCATGCTCCGAAATTTTTGTGCGAAACTCATCTTCTGAGATAAACCGATATTCCTTACCGTCTGTTTCGCTGGAACGCGGCGCACGTGTCGTACAGGACACCGATAGGCGAATATCGGACATATCCTGTAAGATATGTCGGCATAGCGTCGACTTGCCCACACCCGAAGGTCCGGATACAACAAACAAGAGTTTCTTCCCCTCTACTGACATAAAAATTTTCCTGCTGACAATCTCTGAAGAGGACTATTCAATATTTTGAACCTGTTCTCGGATTTTTTCCAATTCACTTTTTAATTCAACGACCTCGGCGGAAATTTCCCCATCGTTGGCTTTGGATCCAATGGTATTAACCTCCCGGCCCATTTCTTGAAGAAGGAAATCAAGACGTTTGCCAACTGGCGTTTTGGCTTTGAGCCCTGTACGGAATTGAGCCAAGTGGCTCTGCAGCCTGATGAGTTCTTCGGTCACATCCGAGCGTTCAGCCAACATGGTAATTTCTTGGGCCAACCGATCCCCATTCACCGATTGTCCCTCTAATAATTTCGCAACCCGCCCCTTCAATCGAACACTAGAGGCTTGCAAGGCCACAGGAATACGCTGCTGAACTGTTCGTAGACGGCCTTCGATAGTATGAATGCGTTGAGTCAGATCTTTCTGTAACACCGCCCCTTCTTTTCGCCGCATTTTTTCTACATCACCCAACGCCTTTTGGGTTAACCCTATCACCACTTTAGACAAATCTTTAATTGGAGCCGTCTCTTCAATGATAGAAAACACATCACGAAAACCACCTACGGTATTTACATCAACAGTGCCACTTAGTTGGCATTCGCGTTGTAAAGCTTGTAACCCTTGAACATATCGACGTGCCAGGGGTCGATCCAACTGGACTACCTTTTTCGTGCCAGATCCGCCACCATTCACCGTCACCATCAATTCAACCCGACCTCGCTCACAAACCTGTTTAATCAGCTCCTTCAGGTCAAGTTCCATACTGGTGAAGGTTTTTGGAAGACGTGCCATGATCTCACAAAATCGATGATTCACCGATCGAATTTCCACCCCAACCATTGTTCCCTGAGATAGCGCTTCCCGTTTGCCAAACCCCGTCATGCTTTTCATATTCGTGGTCGCTTCCCTTCCCATTCACAATCATCATACAGTGCACACTGCTCACAGCTTGGCGTTCTGGCCTGACACACATGCCGGCCATGCAACAAGATTCGTTGTGTCCCGACTGTCCATTGGGATAGTGGTATGAGAGACTGGAGATCTTCCTCAATTTTGGTTGGATCTTGGCTTTTCGTCAAGTCCAACCGATTGGCGACACGTTTCACATGAGTATCCACCACGACAGCCGGCTCTCCAAAGTAACTCCCCAAAATAACATTGGCCGTCTTACGCCCGACACCTGGCAAGGTGGTCAACTCATTCATGGCTCCTGGAATTTTCCCATTAAAGTTTTCCACTAACGCTTTTCCACATCCGATGAGATGCCGCGCTTTGCTTTTAAAAAATCCTGTGGATCTGATGAAGGACTCTAATTCGACTTGATCGGCGTTTGCAAAATCTTCTACCGTACGGTACTGGACGAAAAGATTTGGGGTAACCTGGTTCACACGTTCATCGGTACATTGAGCTGACAAAATAGTCGCGACCAATAACTCTAATGGATTTGAGGAGTCCAATGCGACATGGGCATCGGG
>QIDY01000306.1 GCA_003228495.1 Nitrospirota bacterium | reverse complement strand
CCAGACAAATTACCACTCAATGGATTGCTGAAGAGGTTGGACAACATCTCCCGAACACAGTGATAGGAACCGATTCGGTCCTGTTCGGCTTGAATGAGAGTAGCGGATATTTCTTCTTAGATCAGCCCGAAGGTGGCTGGCCGGTTGGTACCTACCGCATTGATCTGTTTGTGGGAGAAGAAGTCTCAGCTTATTCCTATGTGGCGGATGTCCGGTTTCGGATTCTTGATATGTCCACCAAGGGACGGAAGCCGGAAAAGAAGCTGAAAAAATAAAGATCCCCGAGGCAAGACCACGGGGTATTCAGAGGGACAAAGGATTTGAAAATCCCCCTAACCCCCTTTTCCAAAGGGGGGACCTAATCGGTAACCCCGTAGCAAGCAATGGGGAATAGCAAGTTAAACACACGTATTCGCCCAACTTGCGGTTGCTCTCTGGTTCGGCTTGGAGTCAACAAAGAGAAGGCAGCCACTTTCCCTTATAACAATGACCTCAAGGTCGGCTTAGGACCAAGGGGAAGAAAGGGTAGCATCCCCTTTCTTCATAAAGGAAGCAACGGCTCTTGGGATCGATACAGCCGAGAAGGTGCTTGAGGTTTCTACTGTTGTTTAATTCAGAACCCCCCTACCGGCTTGGTTGCCCTTAAATAGCCTGCGATGATGTCTCTGCGAGATACAACACCGACCAGCTTGCCGTCAGCATCAACAACCGGCGTTCGGATAAGATGTCTTTCTTGTAATAAGTGGACGATCTCCATGGTCGACGTATTTCGACCCACGGTGATAGGATCTTTGGTCATAATCTCCCCTGCCGTAACCTTAGCCAGGTCCTTACCCTCTTCAACGGCCTTTAGCAAGTCAAACTCGCTCACAATACCCACTAACTTTCCGTCGGGAGCCAAAATTGGGACGCTTCCAAACCCGCATTCACTCATCGCACCAGCCAACCTATCGACGGTATCTTCAACCTGGTAGTACGTCACCACATCTTGCATGCATTGCTCCGCAATGATCGTTTTGAAATCCCTAGCGCCCACCATGTAGTCAACTCGTCGCATCATTAATCTCCATTTTTTTGGGTTTCGTGTTACAGATAATGACTGCTGGGTCATTCCCCTCTTTCTTTTCAGCCCTGCGAGAAGGGCTATTTTTTCAACTCGAGGCCATCGGTCGATAGTACAAAAAATAGTCTCTGGCATCAAAAAAGACTCAAGACGCCGGATTCGGCCAAACATTAAACAAGGAAACACAAAGTATCAGGATAAGGGACAAGTATCAAGACCGACAACGCAATATATTAATGGTTATGCCAAGGATCAGTGACAGGGACAGCGGGTGCCTGATTTCAGATGTCAACAGTGAAGACTGCATGAGGCCATACAATTGCCCTACTAAATTTTCCAGCTTGCCCGGACATAGCCGGTCGCTTCCTTAAAAGGATTCCCATACTTTTACACAACCTTGATAACAAGATTTTTCAGATGGTCCATTCCGATGCAGTCGATAATACAGAATCCTCGATAATGCGTTCTTCCATCTTCTCCAGCGATAAAGGTCAGACTTGTTTTCTGATTAAAGAACCAAATCTTATCACTCTCAATCGTCCACCTGTCATCAGCAGTGATCGCCATTTGATGCACATCGCCTATGGCGAGACTGTTAAGTGCTTCATCAAACACGAAGACAATTTTCACCGTTTTGTCTTTCGATACCTCCAGGGGATTTTTGGGTCCGATCAACTTATCCTTCTCGTCGAAGAACCCCTTCTCAGTAACTTTCACAATCAGCTCCAGCTCAGGTTTAGTTTCCGCAAATACGGTGGTTAGGGAGCCTTGAAAGGCGACAAAAGACAACGCCAGAACCGTGATCAACACGACAAAATCAACCATTTTTTCTTTCACTTCCCTGTCCTCCTGTGTTTTATGGGATTCTCTATACAAGTGATTTAACATACCATATCAAGCCAAATTCTCGCCAGTGCCAACTCCTGGACATCGCCG
>QIDY01000056.1 GCA_003228495.1 Nitrospirota bacterium | reverse complement strand
GGAAACGGCACGTACGCTTGATTACGCTTAAGATAAACTACGGTAGTGGGAAAGGGAGTGTGGTGATATGGACCGCGAGTCATCGGGTGCCGACATTTCAATTAATCTTCCCAATAGTCTGACAATCTTCCGTATTCTGCTAGTCCCTGTTTTTGTTGGGCTTTTGCTCTATGAACATTTTGATACTGCTCTTCTTACTCTCTTGATCGCCGCCTTAACCGACATCCTGGATGGGATGATCGCTCGTATGACCGACCAACGGACTCGCCTGGGCGAATACCTGGATCCTCTTGCCGACAAACTTCTGTTGATGTCGGCCATTATCACGCTGTCCGTTCTGCACTTTATTCCAATCTGGGCTGTGATTGTGGTGGTGAGTCGTGATGCCATATTGCTGACTGGCACGCTCGTCGCTAATTTGACTGATATCAATATCGATATTTCGCCCACTATATTGGGCAAGAGCACAACCTTCGCCCAAATTTGTTATGTCATTGCCACCTTGTTGTCTGTGACCGGGCGGATGTCTCTTGCTCTAGTTGAGCCTTTCTTATTGGTTATGGTGGCGCTGACGGTAGGATCGGGTGTGCATTATTTGCTGCGTGGGTTTCAGTATTTGAATGGATCTCATACCAAAACGGATTTAGAGGGCCCACAACCATGAATCGGGAACGGGTGGGCCATCAATTGGTTGAGGCGAAGGTGATTTCGTCGAAAGATTTGACTCAAGCCTTGACGATTCAACAGGGCGAAGGCGGGAGGCTTGGGAGTATTTTAGTGCGTATGGGGGTCCTTTCGGAATCGACCTTATTGGAATTTTTGAGTCAGCATTATGGCGTTTCCACGGTAGAACTCGATACCTGTTCCATTGATCAGAATCTTTTAGCGCTTCTTCCGCTGCCTCTCGTTCAACAGTATTTGGTTGTGCCGGTTAAAAAAACCGCATCCCGCCTAACCTTGGCCATGGTTGATCCTACAAATACCACATTATTGGACGAACTCCGGTTCAGGACGGGTCTTCATATTACTCCAATGGTTGCGACCGAATCGGATATTCGAACGACGATTAGCCAGGCGTATGGACAACCCCCAAATGATTTTTCATCACAAAGGGGTATTCCGCCAGGACCTGGGACGGTCGCTCAAAAGAATGGAGAGGGTGGCCCACAGATCACTTTATCTCCAGCCTCATTTGATAGGGGTTCAGCTTTTTCAGAAGGTGTTGATTCCACTTCTGTATCAAGTGCCAAACTCCGTGTGACGATTGAAAACGATGCCTCGGTCGTGGATGTGGTGAATACCCTGGTTGAAGAAGCTATTGAGATGGATGCCAGCGATATTCATGTTGAGCCGTTGGAAAGCATGGTCCGTATTCGCTTTCGGTTGGATGGGGTGCTGCGTCCCATGCACAATTTGCCAAAAGGCCTGCATCAACCCCTTTTGGCTCGCCTCAAAATTCTTTCGGACTTAGATATTGCTGAGCGTCGATTGCCGCAAGATGGGCGAATGAAAATAGATGAGTTTCCGCATGTCGATATTCGAGTAGCAATTTTGCCTTGTTTATTTGGCGAAAAAGCGGTCTTGCGTCTGTTGAATCAGGCAGGTTTGGCTTTGCACCTCACGAATCTTGGATTGAACCAACCTGATTTAGATCGGGTGACCACAGCCTTGGAAAACCCCTATGGCATGATTTTGGTAACCGGTCCAACTGGAAGCGGCAAGACCACCACGCTCTATAGCGCGTTGCAATTTCTCAACACGCCCCATACGAATATTGTCACCGTGGAAGATCCGGTTGAGTTCCAGATTCAGGGAATCAATCAATTACAAATTCACGAAGAGATTGGCTTGAGCTTTTCGACGGGGCTGCGATCGTTTTTGCGGCAAGATCCTGACGTGATGATGGTCGGAGAAATTCGTGACCGGGAAACAGCCCAAATTGCTATCCAAGCTGCCCTGACGGGTCATCGCGTCTTATCCACGCTTCATACCATGAACGGTCC
>QIDY01000344.1 GCA_003228495.1 Nitrospirota bacterium | reverse complement strand
ATATGGCATGGACGTTGTTAGTGGTGGCGGGTTTTTTTGAGATTGTCTGGGCAACCCTGTTGAAGTTTACCGATGGCTTTACGAGGGTGTGGCCAAGTATAGGCACCGTTGTGGCGATGGGTATCAGTATGGTCTGTATGTCGTTCGCGTTGCGTGCCATACCTATGGGAACGGCTTATGTCGTATGGACCGGCATCGGTGCAGTCGGGACAGTTATTTTAGGGATTGTTTTGTTTGATGAACCCAAGAACGCTATTCGGCTTGTTTGTATTGCCATTATTATTCTGGGTATTGCCGGATTAAAGTTGTCTTCTCCTTCCTGAAGCATTCAAAGCACCCAGTAGGGGTTCAATTTTTTCAGCCCCTTATTCTTCTACCTCACCTTAGGTCCTCTTCTTACAAAGGAGAGGAAACATAGCATCTAGATGGAATATTGGAAGTCGGGACGGTTGCTGGTGGGTTCTGCGAGGATGCCTCGGGATTTAAGCAAGTCGATGATTTGGTGAGTACATTCGTCAAAATTTTCTGGACCGGCAAAGATTAAATCCGTATCAGGTTGCGGCCCTTTTAAATCTTTGGCCATTTGAATCGTAATGACCGGAATGGGATTCACTAATGTTTGTATGGTTTGCACAAGATCTTTGGTGGCTTGTTGAAAGGCGTTAGTGGTGGTAATCACGAGGGAACCGGTATCGGTCAATAAGCGGACGACTTCACCAAATCGTCGAATGATTTCATCGGGTTTAATTTCATGCAAATCAGCATCCAGGCCCCGTTGGAGATTTTCCGGTGCCAGGAGATACGCGTGCCGGCCTTCGGCAACTAACACGGTTTCTAGCTTTCGCCCCAGAAATCCTTTTGCGGTCGTGTCGGGTCCAGTGAACAGGACGACGGCTGCCCGGTGTCCATAATGTTCCGCACGGTCTTCGGCTCCAACATCGCCTTTCACCCAGGCGGAATCCCGTTCCCGCGCTTCCGTTCGGAAATCGTCCTGCTCATCGAGAACTAATTCTGTAATAATGCCGCCTCCTGCCACGTCGTAGCCATCGACTAAGACGAAACGACCGGTTGTTTCGAAGTTGGCATAGAGATCGAAGGCCAATGGAGATTTGGCTCGCAAGGTGATGTCGGCGACTTCGTTCCGCTTCACGGTGGATTGTGTTTGACAGTCTTCCAAATTGTTGGCATCTACGATGCGATGAATGATGGCAATCTCGCAGGGGACTTCCCGAGTGGCAAGTCGCAAGGTATAGATTCGTTGGGTTTCGAGCGGACGGTTTCCTAACCAAAACAGGTTTGCACGAATTCGTGTGGAGACCAAAGGCCGGGTTTCTTCATGCGTGGCGATGTGCCCACGCTCCACGAATATTTGTTCATCTAGCGTGATGCCCACCGATTGGCCGGCAGCGGCTTGAGTTGGTGGCGGATCGATATTAAACGCTTCAATGGTTTGGACGTTGGCAGATTTATTCGTGGGGGAAAACACTAACCGATCACCGATCTTTAATTTTCCGGCTGTAATACGGCCCACCAAAATGCGGCGGGCATCAAATTTATAGACGTCTTGGAGCGGGAGCCGAAGGGCTTGTTCGCTCCGGGCGGTCTCCAGTTGAAAATGTGCGAGGGAATCCAAGACGGATGGGCCGGTATACCATGGTGTTTCCGGGCTCACTTGAGTGATATTGATGCCTTGTTTTGCGCTGGCTGGAATAATGTATTGAGGGACGACATTCAATTGGGTAAGGAATTCACGATATTCTTTCTCAATGGCCTGAAAGGTATCTTCCCGATAGTCGACCAGATCCATTTTGTTGACGACGACGGTCACTTGTTTGACCCCTAACATGGAAAGTAGGAGACCATGGCGCTTGGATTGCTCGCGTACCCCTTCAAGGGCATCGATGATCAGCAGTGCAGCTTCGGCTCGGGCTGCGCCCGACACCATATTTTTTAAAAACTCTTTGTGCCCCGGTGCATCAATGATGATGTATTGTCGGCCGCCCCAGG
>QIDY01000215.1 GCA_003228495.1 Nitrospirota bacterium | reverse complement strand
GGGGAGGTACGCTGGACAAGCGCCCCAGGACAAGTATTCCACGATTCTGAAGGAGAACCTTTCAGAATAGCGGGCATAATGATGGACATCACCGAGCGCAAGCGGGCTGAGGAGGCACTACGGGAGAGTGAGGAGCGTTATCGTGCACTGTTTGAAGACAACCCAATTGAAACCATCGTTGTCGATAAGGACGCACGTATCACGATGTACAACAAGGCCAAAAGAACATCCGGTGATAGACTGCCCCGTATTGGAGACGTGATGTACAAAGATTATGCAGCAAGCCATCTCATAGATATGCATCAGGAATTAATGCAATGTATCCAGCTGGGAAAATCAAAAGACTTTCCGGATCAGAACTACAAAGGCAGATTTCTTGACATCCGAATGTTTCCTTTTGAGGAAGGCGCTATTATTACGGCGATTGATCGGACCGAAAAAAAGAACCTTGAAGCCAAACTCCGACGTACTCAGAAGCATGCCTATCCGGTTGTCACCCAAAACGAGCTTTTCCCTGTAACCGTGCAGGTAGGATGTCTGCTCAACGGCCAGGACGATCAAGCTCCAATCAAGCTCCGCAACGGATTGGCCCTTATTTAGAGGCTATGGGGCCATTCTCATGACGGAGCTAACTCTGAGACTGATTGCCTTTCAGTTTGGAATGCGCCAAGAATTAGGCAATCTATACTTTGGGAGTTAACCGCAATGCTGTTCACTTAATTACCATAATATTGATGATCACCTGAGTCACTGCTGAAGTATTTTTGTCTCTGGATTTTACAGGCCATTTGCTCATCTTTCGTTTGACCACCCTTGGATTACGCCGGCCGCGGCTTGATGTCACTCGTTCCTCCAGTATTTCATCAAGGGTGGCTTCATGAAAAGCTTTCCTGTCCTGAGGGGGGAAAAGCGACAAAGCTTATCAGTTTTCGTCGAATCACCCTCACGCTATGCACATAAGACAAGCGGTCTGGATCTTCATTCGCTCTCAGTGCAGCTTCATGCATAATGCCGCGGATAGCAAAATGGGCCATCATGAAACCATAAAACTCTTGAACCACCAATTCCGGACGCTTACTTCGCAATACAATCTTTGCACCCCGCAGATGCGTTTTGAATTCATCAAAAGCGTTTTCAATCTCCCAGCGGTCGTGATAAAGTGCTGCCAGTTCCTTGGCCGGTGCCTCTTTTGGAATTAGAATGGTTGTAATAAGTCGGTATAAAGGTTCAGCATCTGGTATTCCTTCTATCGTGTATTCAATAACACGGATATCAATGCCGTCCTTGTCATGTCGCCTGTCTTTATCCGAAGCATAAATTCGGCTTATATAGGAACCGTCACGAAACCTACGTAGGCATGGCAGTTTTAGATTCTTTTTTACTCTCCAGAGAAGATCAGCGCCTGTCTCCTTTGTCTGTTTCCATAATTTGTAACCGAAAAAATTACGATCGGCCAGACACAACATTCCTTTGGATAAAAATCCAATCACCTCTCTTGTCAGTGTTGTTTCCCCTGTGTCGTATCCTGCCATTCTCGAGCCGAACAAAACATGGGTCCCGTTTTCCACGAGCGATACGAGTCGGATCTGAGGAAAACCGCTTTGACCACGACTGGCCTTGGGACGGCCAAATGCTAACTCATTCTCCTTTGTGTCTGCCACATCCAAAGTACTACCGTCTAGAGAGACCAGACGCCATGTGCGATACCATGCCCCTTTTGTCGTCCGTTTCCTCCCTCTCACAGCGACGGGAACAACCAGTTCATCGTGAAGCACCTGGAGAGGCTCACTCCCAACTCTTTTGCGGGCCTGTGAGATGCCTGACTTTCCGGTCACTTTAATATGACCATTCGGTCCTTGCAGCCATCGAATTCCTTCAAGCAGACACCGGAGCACTTCTCGGTACGAAACCTGCATATAAAGCGCCAACGCTATGACATAGTAAATAACAACATGCCCTGGTAGATCCCGTTGCCGTTTACTGGCCCTTCCTGTAGCTGCAAGAACGCTGTTAATTCTT
>QIDY01000373.1 GCA_003228495.1 Nitrospirota bacterium | reverse complement strand
TCCCCGAAATCAAACCCAACTCCGACATGCCAGCGTAATTTGTTGGGACGAAGGTGTAGAAGCCAAGCCCGGTGGTCACGGCACACAACATCAACGCAGGGCCAACTTCCTGCAGGCTCTTTCTGATTGCCGGAAAGGGCGCGTTCCCCAAACCAAGAAGTTCCTGATACCGGAGGCACAGATGGATAGCATAGTCTACCGCAAGCCCGATAAAGAGCACCGCGAAAGCTAAGGACAGAATATTGAGTTGCCCCACAGCCACCGTAGCAAAACCTGCGCTCAAAGAGAGCCCCACAAGTAAGGTAAGCAATGTGACGACCATCAAACGCCATGAGTGGAAGGCGAGCGTCAGAGTGAAGCAAACCATGGCAAGCGCCAGGATCGCGGCAATCCCTGCGCGCCGGCTGACAACTTGGAGCTCTTCGTGTGCCAGCGCCACTTCACCTGTTACACGGACCCGAACTCCGGGAATGGCGGACACGGCCGATTCTTGGATGATACGGCGAATGGCCTGAAGTGCTGTTTCGGCTGGAAGTAATTTTTGATAGTCCAGTTGGGGTTGCACAAGAATGAATCTACGTGTCCGGGAAGCTTCGAGGTCCTGTTTCAAAATAACGGAGTGCCAGGCAAGAACATAATCCAGGCCAGCCAAACTGGACTGAATGCCTTCTGCCATTCTCCTAAAAAGAGAGTCGAGGAGAGGTTCATTGACCCAATGCGTTTTATGATAACTGTCACTCAACATGGTAAACAGACCATGGAGATTCCGATCTCGCATCAATTCTTCAATAAAGGGTTTCGATTCAGCTACTGATTCTGCCAGCTGTTCGAGTTCCGGAAGATCAAGGTACAGAAGGGCATTTTTTTCAAAAAATGATCCTCCGAAGGGCGCGTAGACCAACTTGATATGCTCTGGCTCCTTTCTTAATCTGACATCCAGAGTTTTGACAGCTGCATACGCCATCTCTGGTGTATTGGCCTCCACGACAAGAAGGATCGAATCCGTGTTCTGCGGAAAAATATTTTTATAATGTTCGCGCGCCTCTTGAAAAGGGACATCAGCCGCAAGCATTTCGGTGGTGTTAGTATTGATTCCCAGGTACATGAAAGCATATGAAAAAGAAATGGCTGTCGCAAAAATCGCCAAAGCCAGAACCCACCAAGCCCTGTGTTTCACAAAATCAGCAACTCGACCAAGTGCCCTGGATAACCAATCGGATGATGAATGGGTCATAGCTATTACACTGCCTGTGATTCAAGAGACAGGCATGAGGTCATCCCCTACGATGTCGTCATTGTTCCAAAATTTACGAACCAAGCTTGCTTCCTAAGTATCTTATCCCGCTAAAGAAGGGGAACATCCATTAGTACGCAAGGAGTGAAACCGGAATTCCATAACTTGATTCATACGTACTCCTAGGGCGTTTCTCTGCCATGGGAGAGAAATATTCAACAGGCCCTTTCTGGTTTTGAGGAGATACAAATCAATCTTCACCAACCAGTGCAGGATTCACCACCAATTCAATGATCGAAGTTTAAAATGGCACCCGAAGGTAACGAGACGGGCCAGGTGTGCTAATGGGAGTGGGAACAAAGATTACGGTACCCCGCCAACGCCCATATGTGGAAAGTATTTGTCATAACCGCCATATTTGAGATACCGAACGCGCAGCAAGCCTAAAGCAGAAAACCAGTCATCTTTCCACAATGTGCCCCCCTTTAGGGATTGGGAAATACTACCTTAGATTTATCACGTGGCTCTTTCTTCACTCTGGAGAACTAGGAGATTCAGAAACAGGTATCTGTCGCAACAAAATTTGCGCTTGCGGCCGGTGAATACGCTCCCAAATCCATCGCTTCTTGAGGGGAGGTGTTGTAAGTACTCTGATGAATTCCTTTGCCGCCTCTTGAGAATGCCCATGTTTCAAATACCACTTTCCAAGATCCAATCGGCCAGGAGCATAGCGAGCATCAAGAGAGATGGCTTTTTTAAGATGCTTACCTGCAGCCTCTGGATCGCCTCCTA
>QIDY01000327.1 GCA_003228495.1 Nitrospirota bacterium | reverse complement strand
ATCGCTGTCAAGGAAGATAACCGTGCGACCACGGCGAATTCACGCTACCCATCTTTCCCAAATAAAATCATACAGATAGCAATAAGTTCTGGACATCGTCCTTGATTCAGGGTATAAATTGTTTATCGAACCTTTAAAGGAGGGACAAATTGCCAGATTCCCTGCTCAAGGTGGAACCAATTGTATCATTAGACGAACATCGTTTCCAGAGCCTTATGCAGGCCCATCATTACCTTGGCGCACTTCCAAAAATTGGAAACACCATCTGGTACGTTGCGGCACGGGAGGACTCGTGGCTTGCGTTATTGAGTTTTTCTGCCCCCGCCCTCAAGTGTTCGGCAAGAGACAAGTGGATTGGATGGGACCTCCGCCATCAGTATGACAGACTCAATATGATAGCCAATAACTCTCGCTTTCTCATCCTCCCCGAATGCCATCACAAAAATCTCGCCTCACAGATTCTGTCACAATGCAAACGCCGTATTGACCGTGATTGGCAAAAACGTTTTGGCCATCCCCTCCTCCTGCTTGAGACATTTGTGGATCCCAAGCGTTATCATGGAACGGTCTATCGCGCCTCAAACTGGATCCTGGTTGGCTCGACCAAAGGATATCGCCGAACCAGGGAGGGATACAGTGCTCGAACACAATCATCCAAGCTGGTCTTTGTGCAACCGCTACAACGCAATGCGCGCCAGGAACTTTCTCGTCCCCTACTCAACAACCGTTACCAGACAGGAAGGAGAAAAATGAAATTAACAGCCCATCAGATGCGCTCCCTTTATGACTATTTCAAAGAGATTGACGATCCCCGCAGGGCGCAGGGGAAGAAACATCAACTGCCCACGGTTCTCGCAATGGCGGCGGCCGCCATTCTCTGCGGAATGCGTGGCTATAAGGATATTGCTATCTGGGCGCAATCTCTTGGAAGCAAGGCACGCAGTCGTTTCAAGTGCCGATACCGCAATGGCGTCTATGAAATACCCAGTCGCAGCGTAATTCGCAATGTTCTGACCGGAGTTAATCCGGAGCAACTTGACCGGGCGTTGAATATCTGGAATGTACAGCATGTAGCCGTCGATGAAAGCCTTGCCATTGATGGGAAAACCATGTGTAATGCCATTGATGACAAGGGTAGGCAAACCCACATAATGAGTGCAATCGGCCACGAAAGCGGACATTGCTACACCCAAAAAAAGTCGGCGCTATTCCGGTAGCCGGCAGTGACAAAGAAAAACAGACCAATGAGATAAAGATCGCAGCGCCAATGTTGGATGCCATTGAGATCGAAGGCAGGACTATCACCGCCGATGCGCTACTCACACAACGTGAATTTGCCCGTTATCTGGTGGAGAGAAAAGCAAACTACCACTTCACTGTAAAAAAGAACCAGCCGGAACTGCTTGAAGATATTTCCTTCTATTTTCAGAACAATTCCAGAAAAGCAGATTTCATTCAAACAGGCAATGGCGAGCATGGACGAATAGAGACCCGAAAAATATGGGTAACGGGAAAACTCAATGATTACCTGAGGTTTCCTCATGTGCATCAAGCATTTATGATTAAAAGAGAATCGATTGAAAAGAAAACAGGCAAGGCAAGCCATGAAATCATTTATGGCGTCACCAGCACACCTGAAAACCAGGCCAGACCGGAACGGGTGCTAAAAGATAACCGTGCTCATTGGGGTGTGGAAAGCTGCCATTACATCATTGACTGGATTTATGATGAAGACCGCAGCCAGATTCGTACAGGCTATGGGCCTGAGAATTTGACCCGGCTACGACGACTTGCCATTGGACTGATTCAAAAGAGAAAGAAGGGAAATGAAACAGTCTCGGAAAAAATGAAAAAACTGCTCCTCAACACCCGGGCCGTTTTCGATTACTTGAAAATAACCCGAAACTCCAATCCAATATCTATGACTTAGACGTTAGCGTGAATTAGCCGTGGTAAATTGATTTAAGGTATTGATATAGGTGATAATTATGTTATACTTTTTGCAAATGACGGCAGTATCCAAAAA
>QIDY01000283.1 GCA_003228495.1 Nitrospirota bacterium | reverse complement strand
GAAATGGGTCATATTGCCGGCGAACTTATGAAGTAGCGTTCCAAGACTATTGTGTCATAGGTACTTAATACACCATCTTGCCTTCTGCCACCATTACGACCTGCCCACCCACTTTGATCTCTTGAATCATATCGTCATCAGAAAAGACTTGAACCAAAATCCTGGAGGGTCGATCAATCTCATAGCCTTGCTCGATCACCACTTCCGTTGTCGGCCCCACTTCCACCACACCGTTTTTCACCAAATACGCGCCTAAGGCGCCACTGGCGCTGCCCGTCGCCGGATCTTCAGGAATCCCAATCGGATCGGCAAACATGCGGGTATGCACCGTGGCGTCCTCTTCCACGGTCATGGTCGTAAATACCATAATTCCATTCGTGCCTATACGGGCACAGACATCACGAACCGCCGAATGATTCACCTGCATAGACTTGACCGCAGTAAGGGTTCGAATTGGCACGATCAAGACCGGCAAACCCGTTGAGACCACTTCCACGGGAAAGGGAGAATCTGCAATAAGCGCTTTTTGGACACCTAACGCCTTAGCCAGTTCGTAAATCGTCTCCGTCTGGATCACCACCTCAAGAAATTCCGGAGAGGGCTGAGACATCACGACCTGTTCAATTTGTCCTTTCAAGACTATTAGCTCAAGGGGAAACACCCCAATATGGCATTCATAGAATACCTTGGTCACAGGCTCCTGCAAGGGTAGACGATTGAGTGTGGCCAACACATAGAACGTACCCAACACCGGATGGCCCGCAAAGGGAATTTCCTGGGATGGGGTAAAGATACGAATCTTGGCAACAGCTCGCGTATCCGTCGGTGGTAGAACAAAAACAGTTTCGGAAAGGTTCATCTCCCGAGCGATTTGCTGAAATTCTCGCCCGGTCAATTCTCCAGAATCAGGAAACACGGCAAGAGGATTTCCCCCAAACGGCTCACTGGTAAATACATCTGCTTGATAAAACTGAAGCCATTGGTGGGAAACATTCATTAGATGGAAATCCGCAGCCAGGAAAACACACGAAATGGGTAACGTTGGAATTTGCTATAGAACCGAAACAGGTCTCCCCATTTATGCCGTGAGCGGAAATGCTTCGTAAGAACGAGTTAGGGGGTTTCGGACATAATCTTCAACGTAATTATGGAGTGATCCGTTTCGATACAACCGATTATTGGCAAATTTGGTATCAATCTTTCTCAACGTTCTGACTTTGACCCCAGTCATTTTAACGAACTCATCCACGTGAACTCCGGCAATATCCCGACCGTGGCCTCTCCCCGACTCCACAATACATTGCGGAATATACACATACTTTTCATTCGTGAGTCGTTTGGCAATATCATTCAACGTCAACAGAACCGTACAGTCCGAATCCCCACCCAACGTGGCGTTAGGGACTCGCAAAAATTTGGCCCGATTCTTTCGAAACATGGTCAAAATGCGACTCACACTCCCCGCCATGACAACAGGATCGCGTTTTTCTAATTCCAACGAATCAAAAAGACTGATGATTCGCCGTCGGTTTAAAAAAGCTGTGACATAGGCTTCGGTATGAATCGTAGTCGAATTAGGAAGACCCGCCTCATAAATCTTTTCGGCCTCAATAGAAAGATATTGTCGACCTTGCCGCATGATGGTCTTTGTCGCTTCCTTAATGCCGCCCACCGGCGTCAGGCAGCCCATCCACAACACGCATTGTGTGTTAATATTCGAAATCATTTTCGCATCTTCAGACATTGTATTTTGGCCAAAGGCATAAAAGTTAGCCGAGGAGACTGCAGGCCCATCCAAAACTTTCATCAAATGCTTCACCGACGGGGCATGCGGCATCAATTTCTGTCGATATTCTCCAAGCGTAATGACGGACAACTCAAAATTAATACGTCCGGGGTACTGCTCCACCATACGATGAATTTTGGGAACGTGGACAAATCCAACAGTAAAAAACTGAATATTTTTATCCGTGTATTTCAAAAAATCTTCCAGCCATTCCATGGCTTTGGGATGAAGAAAGAGATCCGTCCATTCCATGAATT
>QIDY01000350.1 GCA_003228495.1 Nitrospirota bacterium | reverse complement strand
TCGCCAAATTCATTTTTAATGACATATTGAGAGGCCTCTTGTTGCCGCTGTTTAAACATTTCATATAAGCGTTTGACTTTTTCCGGATCAGTCTTCCGCGAAAGTTTTTCCCTTTGATACGCTTGATAGGCTTCTTCCAGGGCCACCAAGGCCTTTTTTTCCGCTGGATAATTCGTTGTCCCTATTCGAGGAGTTCCCTTAAACGCCATATGTTCAAACATATGGGCCAAGCCTGTTTGGCCAGCCCCTTCCTGCGCAGATCCCACATTGACACGCGTCATAAAAGAAAACACAGGGGCCACCGGACGTTCTACAAGAATAAACGTCCACCCATTTTTTAACGTATGCTGAGTAACACGTTGTTCAAAGGAACCTAGATCTTGAGCCAGGGCCACATTCACCGACAAAGATGCGGCCACCATTATGAAAACCATATGCCTTACAGCACACCAGACTCGGCGACTTATTCGCATTCAGCACCATCCTGTTTCAGGGTACATACAAATCTCACCATTCATTTATCCTACCCAGGAAAGAAGAATTGTTGCAAGCAACCGTAAATGGATACGGTTCTCTTTGCTAATTCATTCATTCATTTGGCGTAACAATTCAGGTATTTAGGCTGAAGACTGAAGGGTAGCACTCATAATATTCGAAGTATTGGATGATGCCTCATGATTGACCCCTAAAAGCCTTCGGCCTTCAGTCTATCCACCTGAGTCGTTACCGTTTGTCCATTCATTCAATCGATACCATCGAATCACTTTCAGAAGTTACGGACATCCCTAACCCAGGTTCATGCCATGGCTGCAGAAAAGATCCTTCATACTGATACCCTCCTTGAATCGGATCAATCGACAACAGCAGAGGCATATCTAAATCCAAAATTTCAAACCCACCTAAACCCAAAACCATGCCCCATGAACAACCCATGGCTACTCGACTTTCCACCATTCCACCAATCATTAAACCCACACCTGATGCTTGTGCTAACTCCGCTATCCTTACCGATTCCAGCACCCCACATTTGGTAATTTTTATATTAAATAGATCGACTGCCTTTTGCTCGATAAGCTGACGAGCATCTTCTAGGGAGCGAAGTGATTCATCGGCAGCAAGAGGAATCGCTCCTAGATTCTTGAGCACGATCATTTCTTCAATATTATCTCGATGAACAGGCTGTTCAAATACTTGTACAGGAATATGTAGGCGATCCATCGCCTGCATAAATGCGTGGGCTTGATCAAACGTATAACCTTGATTTGCATCGATCACAAAAGCGGCTTGCTCACATGCAACCGAAACCGCTTCGACCCGTCGAATATCTTCCTCAACATTCTCTCCCACTTTAATTTTTAATGTCTTGAATCCCTGGTGATACCAGTCTCGTGCCGTCGCCACCACCGCATCAGTGGTCCCAATCGGTAAGGTCACATCCGTTTCTCGTATTCGAATGTCGGCCCCACCCCAAAGACCCCAAAGGGGTATATCCATGGCTCGGCACAAGGCATCAAGTAACGCCGTTTCAAGGCCACAACGAAGTGCCGGAAAAAGTTGAGTGCCCTCCAGGAGCTGTTTGCCCAACCGCCGAAACTGCGTGGCCGGTTGGCCAAGGAAACCCCGTGCGGCGGCAGGAAAGGCTGAAAGACTCGCCTCTTGATCTTCGCCCGAAATATCTGGGAACGGCGCCACTTCCCCATAGCCCGTAGACCCGTCTTGAAGAATCACTCGCACGAAAATATTCTTCGCGACATTCATGGCTCCGTTGGCCACGACAAATGACGCCTTTAGAGGCAAATCCACTGGCCATGCTTCAATCTTTTTCACGCAAAGCGGGTTCAATATCTAAGCGACCTCGGGAGGTATATTGGAGAGTATCGAAGGTAAAGGTTGGTTCCCCTTGCCAAATAGAAGAAACAAGGGAATCTAGGCATACCGATCGTTATTCCAAGGAAGAGCGGTATTGGAATAGCCCCGCACTTCCCAAAAACCCTTCTGATCGCGATCTAAGAAGGTAATTTTTTTCACCCACTTCGCCCCTTTCCA
>QIDY01000046.1 GCA_003228495.1 Nitrospirota bacterium | reverse complement strand
ACATTGGCAAAATGAAGATCCCTTCCTCTATTATAGGCGGCATATGGCACTCTTGAATTCAGACGGATTGACTCGTAGACAGTTTCTCCAAACAAGCCTCATCGTGGGAGGACTTAGTGCTCTTGGACAACAAGCTGCTCGAGCAACATCTCCTCCAAGTATAGAGCTTCCCTTCAGTCGCGGGCATCGGCCTCTCGTCGCGTTTCCAGAAAAGCGCCCGCTCATGGTCATGACCACAAGACCACCGCAGTTGGAAACCCCTTTCACTATCTTCAATGAAGATATTTTTACTCCTAATGACGCCTTCTTTGTGCGTTGGCATTTAGCGAATATTCCAACCACCATTGATCTGCAGACCTTTCGCTTAACCATTCGGGGACGAGTCAAGCATCCTGTATCTTTCAGCCTTCATGACTTACAGCAAAACTTTGAGCCTGTAGAGATTGCGGCGGTCTGCCAATGCGGGGGAAATAGTCGAGGATTTTCTGAACCACGAGTCGCTGGAGGGCAGTGGGGCCATGGAGCGATGGGGAATGCCCGATGGACAGGAGTGCGGCTTCGGGACTTGTTAGAAAAAGCCGGGATTAAAAATGACGCCAAGCATGTTCGATTCGACGGATTAGATCGGCCCGTTGCCGATGCCACGCCGGATTTTTTGAAATCGTTACCCATCCATGATGCCTTAGTCGATCATGTGCTCGTGGCCTATGCCATGAATGGCGAAGCTCTTCCCCTTTTAAACGGCTTTCCCCTGCGGTTGGTGGTTCCAGGATGGTATGCCACCTATTGGGTCAAGATGCTCAATGATATCGAAGTCCTCAACGAAGAAGATCACAATTTCTGGATGAACCCGGCGTATCGAATCCCGGATAACCCGTGTGGATGCCTGGAACCAGGTCAGAAACCTACACGTACGGTTCCGATGTCCACCATGCCGGTTCGTTCATTTATTACGAATGTGAGTGATGGAGCCACATTATCTGCAGGTCAACAGACTTTGGTGAAAGGGATTGCATTTGATCAAGGCTATGGCATTGATCAAGTCTTCTTTTCTGTGGATGGCGGACGACACTGGGATGCGACTCAATTAGGAAAAGATTATGGGGATTTCAGTTTTCGTCCTTGGCAAATCAAGGTTTCGTTGAAACCTGGTCGGTCTTTTCAACTTCAATCATTGGCGATCAACCGGATCGGAGAATCTCAACAACTTCATCCTCAATGGAATCCGAGCGGATATTTACGCAATGCGGTTGAGACCATTCACGTGACGACTCAAAATTGACCCACCCATGATATTCCGGATTTCAAGTTTCTTCCTTATTATAGGCATCCTCCTAGTGAGTATAGAGGCTGGAGTTTTTGCCGGAGAGATTTCCAGCTCAAATCCCAGCATTACGTTTCCGACTGATCCATTTTCTTTTCAACCGGGGCAAGGCCAGGAGATTGCCAATTCTTATTGTGTCATTTGCCACTCAGCGGATTACATCTACATGCAACCCGAGCATTCACAAAAAAAATGGCAGGCCATCATCACAAAAATGAAACGGATTTTTGGATGTCCTATTCCTCAGGACCAGATCCCCACTTTGGCCACATACCTTTTTCAACAAAATTCTATCTCCCCTTTGCCATCAACAGACTCTCGATAACTTCTCTTACAAGTCCCCAACGCCTTGTCTCCCACTCTGCCCTTCCATACAATATTCTTGTCACCTGGTTTTAGAACGGGGAGATAAGGGCTTATCATCGCATCCGAGATTCACCGATTACCTTCTGGCCACATTTTTTCCGTTATCCATGCCTGCTGTTTGGCCCCCTTGGCGGACGTTCTCGTAAACCGGTCACAACAATTATTTGAATTCACTCAAGATGGATTCTGAATTCTCATAACATAGAAAGCGGGTTTCCTACGAAATCTATGGTATAAAGAACTTCTCGAGGTTCATTTTTCATATTGTCCATCGCACAAACATCTCTGCCACGTCTCCCTTTCCGGTTCTATTCTCACTGAAATTTTCTTCAATGGACTTCCACTACTTGCTGGCACTGTTATC
>QIDY01000138.1 GCA_003228495.1 Nitrospirota bacterium | reverse complement strand
CCTTTTCCCGTTTCCGTGCATTCCCTGATGACACATGCGGAAGCCACATCCCGCGGCTCTAACGAAAAGAGAAATTCCTCGCCATCACTATTCAGTAAATGGGCCCCCATTCCACGAACTTTTTCCGTAATCAAGAGCCCGGCATTCTGCTCCGGAAAAATCGCCCCTGTAGGATGAAATTGCGTCGCCTCCAGGAAACAGGTTTTAATTCCAGCTCGATACGCCATCACCAAACCATCTGCCGTCGCGCCGTAATGGTTCGTGCACGGGAATCCCTGAATATGCAACCGCCCGAGCCCACCCGTCGCGAGAATTACGGCTTTCGCACGTGCCACATATTGTTCCCTGGTTTCCAGATTGACCAAGATCGCACCCGCACAATGCCCTTGGTCATCCAACAGGAGTTCAATGGCTGGCGTGAATTCGAGGACTTCAATGGCTTTACGATTCTTCGCTTCATCGCGCAACACCCGCATAATCTCCGACCCAGTCATATCACCGGCGGAATGCAGCCGCTTCCGGGAGGTACCGCCTCCATGTCGAACTATCATGTGTCCATCATCGTATTTATCAAACAACACGCCCAGATGCTCAAGCCATTCGATGGCGATTGGCGCATCGCGAACCAATGTAGACGCTAAATCTGGAGTATTGGAGAAGTGTCCCCCCCCCATGGCATCGATATAATGATAACAAGGGGAATCCGTCTTGGCTGTGGCACCTTGAATGCCACCTTCGGCCATCACAGTGTTCGCATCGCCGTGCCGTAGCTTGGTCGCCATTGTCACTTTTAAACCGGCTTGTTCAATTTCGAGAGCCGCCGCCGTCCCGGCTCCACCACCTCCAATGATCAACACATCGGTATCGATATCTACATGTTTCAATCGTGTCGCGTCCAAGTCGAGTCGCGTGTGGGATTCCAAAAGATCCGCTAGTTCATTGGGTACAAGATCCCCCTTGTTGGGACCGACAGCAAGTGCACGTTTGGCATCGCTCCGAAAATCAGGGTGAAAATGCTGGAGCCGTTCCTGCCGTTCATCAAGCGTGAGGGCAGGAAAGGCCTCTCCCTTCTTGGCTCGTTCAATGCGAGCGGGACGGGTTTGCTCAACACGCTTTATGAATGCTTGTAATTCAGGTGTATAACTCATAGCCAAGTAGTATCCTTTGGTTCCCATTCTCCAGGTTTGGTGATGTCCGGTTCACGCTCCCGGCCTGAATACAAGCCAGCCAGCTCCTCTTTCCCCATCGCGCGCAACTGGGCAAGCTTCTCATCAAACTTCCCGTCTTGGACTTCCTCCACGCGCTGTTGAACATGCACAGCCTTTGGCGTCAAATATCGTCCAGTGACCCGCCTTACGTACATGGCCGCCGTATGCTGTGAGATTTGAGCCGGGCACCGAATTGCACAGAGCCCACACATGATGCAGGAAAACGAGACTTCCGCGGCCTTTTCTAAGTCACCGCGTCCGATCAACGCGACGTAATCCATCACATCGATGTCCATGGGACATGTTCGAGAGCAGGTCGCACACCCCACACAACGATAGACTTCGGGATAGAGCTGTCGGACGGTTTCATGAATCGTGTCACGGGAAGGCGCAGCCGTTTCAGGCTCGACTTTCCCGTTCAATGTTTCAAGTTCGGACGGTTGGCAGGGAAATAGGGCAATTGCATGACCATCATGCCCGGCTTCACCACGGTTTGACAGGCTAAAGCCGTTCGCAACTCAAACTCCCCCGGAAGTCTGTAAAAGGTTCCGCAGGCCCCACAAATTCCGCCCCGACAGCCACATCCACGAATATACTGGTGCCCAGCATATTCCGCGGCTTTCATGATGGTGAGATTGTCGGGCACTTCGTATGTCCGCCCCATGAGTTGAATCGAGACGAATTTTTCGCCATTCACTGTCTCAACTGTTTCATTTTTTCCGTTGCCTTCGCTCATAATCCTACTCCCAAACTAATGATGAGTGATAAATGATGAATGCTGAACCGAAAATGCCTCAAATCATCATTCATCATTCTGCATTCATCATTTTTTTAAAAATCCGGATACATCTGCTTCATCCGCGTGGCCGTATACACGGGGCCTTCCTTGCAGATATAAATATCGCCGATATTGCAGCGCCCGCACTTCCCCAACCCGCACTTCATCTTATTTTCTACGGTGAGATAGACCTGATCTTCCTTGAATCCCAGTTTATCCAGGGACTGCATAGCGAACTTGATCATGATAGGCGGTCCGCACATGATGACAAAGGTATTTTCAGAAGAGGGATTGATCTCTTCCAACACGACGGGAAGCAGTCCGACCTTGCCATCCCAATCATCAGCCGTCCCCCAGGGATCAACAGTCTTGACCATATTGATATCCGACCGGGCTTCCCACTCTGCAATATGATGTCTATAGATAATATCCTTTGTGCTCCGGGCTCCATACAGAACGGTGATATCACCATAGTTCTCTCGATCTTCCAGACAATCAAACAGAACCGAGGTGACGGCCGGCAGTCCAATTCCCCCGGCAATGAATATCAAATTTTTTCCTTTGTACTCCTCCATAGGGAACCGATTGCCGTATGGCCCGCGAAATCCAACCGAATCGCCCTGATTCAAACATCCCAACCCCCCAGTCACTCGGCCAATCTTTCGAAAGGTCACATCCATGAGGTTTTTTTTCGTCGCACCAGAAGCAATGGTCAGAGCGCTCTCCCCGTACCCAAATGCCCCGACAAAGACAAAATTGCCAGGTTTAAAAGAAAAATTTTTCCGCAACGCTTCATCTTGAAATTCCAATTCAAAGGTCACGGTATCGTGACTCTCTTCAATGAGAGTCTTGATGGTCATCATTTCTGGGCAATACAAATTGCCACTACGCCCGTTGTGCGTCTGCATATGCTGTAGCTTTCTCCATCATTTCCGTAATATCCAGTCCGACATAACACACTCGGATGCAACGTCCACAACCAACGCATCCCTTGGATTCAAACTTGGTCGGATAAAAATGAAACTTACACATAAACCGGTTCCGCCATCGTTGTGATTGAAGCGGGCGCGGATTATGCCCACTCGCATGTCCCGTAAAATGATCAAACTGACAGGCATCCCAATTTTTTTTTCGTTCGCCTTCTCGATCGTTCCCCTCATCGGTGAGATCAAAACAATGACATGTGGGACACACATAAGTACAAGCCCCACAACCGACACATTTGGCCGTATGCTCTACCCATGCCTTATCATCGTAATTCGCAGGATCAGACAACCAAGTCAGAATCTTTTGAATATCGCTTTTTTCAATCATCATAGGTGAGGCAATAGGCTTGAGGTCCTCTGATCGGTCCTCAAAAAATTCAGGCCAACGTTCGGTAAGGGCTGTCCCCTTTTCTGTGACCGTTTCTACGCTAAAATTTCCATCAACAGTCTCTCGAAGAAGTACATCACTGCCTTCCGTCGTATCTGGAGCTAAATCCACACTGGTACAAAAACAACTCAGATCCTTTTGCACACAAGCCAAGGATACCACCGTGGTCCGGTCCAATCGCTTCAGAAACAAGTCATCATTTTCCCCCTCCCACGTAAACACCGGGACCATAGCAGCCAAGCCAGCTGCATCGCAGGGTCTGGAGCCTAAGACCACCATCTCCGGATATTCCATGCCAGCAGGTTGAACGTCCACGCCATTTTTCTTGATGGTGTAAA
>QIDY01000137.1 GCA_003228495.1 Nitrospirota bacterium | reverse complement strand
GAAAGAGCGCCAACCTCATGACAACCTTTTTCCTGTTTGTGTTGTTAATGTTAGCTGGTCTGATCGGCGCCTATTTGTATCGCGTTCTTCAGGGTCCGACGATTTTCGATCGTGTGCTTGGGCTTAATGGCATCTCGACTAAAGCGATTATCTTACTGATCGTGATTGGTATCGTCTATGACCGGGTTGAGATGTTTATAGATATCTCCACTGGCTATGCGTTGCTCAATGTTGTCGGGGCTTTAGCTGTGGCCAAATACCTAGAGCAAAAAGGACTGCCCTAAGATGGAAATCCTGTCCGTGATGTTTATCCTCGCCGGGTTGTTTTTTCTGATTGTTGCGGCCATTGGCGTCATACGACTCCCGGACGTGTTTACACGTTCCCATGCCGTATCGTTGACGGACTCGTTAGGAGCATTTCTCTTGTTAATCGGCCTTGCGATCTATGAAGGCCTGAGCATGAATGTCTTAAAAATCCTCGCCATGTTGGCATTACTGTACCTCCAAAATCCAGTGATTGCCCATGCCACCTTACGCGCAGCCGTTCGAGCCGGCTTGAAACCTTGGGAACGGAAGACCCCATGACGTTTGCCTACGAAATCCCCCTATTGATTCTTCTGCTGGTGACGGCAGGCGGGGCCATTTTGATGAAAGATTTGATGAGTGCCGTTTTGCTGTTGGGATGTTATAGCTTTTTTCTTGCGCTCGTGTGGGCTTGGCTTGGGGCGGTAGACGTTGCGTTTGTCGAAGTCGTGGTTGGAGCCGGGTTAGCTACTGTTCTTTTTCTTCTCACCCTTTTTGGAACCGCTCCCAAGGATGGGCGGCTGCGACGACCGCCGCCACCCTTGGCTGCGCTGGTCGCACTTCCCCTTCTCGGCGTATTGATGCTCTATGCCGCGAAGGATCTTCCGGAATTTGGAGATCCGAACTCTCCCGCGAGTACTCACATTTCTCCTACGTATCTTCAACAGAGTTTTCAGGATACGCACACGCCGAATGTCGTCACGTCCGTTCTCATGGACTACCGTTCCCTTGATACGATGGTAGAAACCGTGGTCATTTTTACGGCTGGAATTGCCTGTGTCTTGTTGTTGCGAAGGAAAGTGTCATGATTCAGCCACATGACAGCATTATTGTGCAGTCCTTAGGACGATTTCTTGTTCCCGTGGTCCAACTCTTTGGGCTCTATGTCTTGTTCTTCGGCCAATATGGTCCTGGCGGCGGGTTCGTGGGTGGCGTCATTCTGGGTGCCAGCATGATCTTGACCATTTTGATATTTGGGCATGATGCGTCCAGAAGTCGATTGGGGAAAAAACTTTTACACGGTGACGGGGTAGGCATGCTTATCTACGCCGGTGTGGGAGGCCTCTGTTTGATCGGAGGTGGGGAGTTTTTAAATTATGCGCATTTGGACATTCCAGGTCTTGAAACAGCCTCACGTCGTTCTTTAGGCATTCTCCTCACACAAATTGGTGTCGCGGTCGATGTCGCAGTCTCCGCTATTTCTATTGTCTTCAGTTTATCAGCTGAAGAAATCATTGAGGACTCAATGAATGTTTGATGTACTTGTAGCGATCTTCCAACGCCCAAATTTTCTCACCTTCGTGATCATTTTTCTTTGGGGTTTTTATATTATGATTACCCGATACAACCTGGTGAAAAAACTTATTGGCATGTATCTGGTTCAGACAAGCGTGATTTTCTTTCTTGTCTCTATCAGCGCAAAGAAAGGGGCCACGGTCCCTATCCTGTTATCCACAACAGATCCCGTTCAGGCTCTCGACTATACCAATCCCTTACCTCATGTCCTGACGCTCACGGCCATCGTTGTCGGGGTTGCCACTCTGGGTGTGGCCTTAGCGTTATGCGCCGCTATTTACCGGACATACGGAAGTCTTGACGAAGAAGAAATTTTGAAAAGGTTGGAATGAGTCGACATCTCCCTGTCCTGCTGTTCCTTTTCCCCTTGTTTGCCGCGATCTCAATGCCCGTGGTGTGTCTCAAACATCGAACGTGGAGTTGGCCGATAGCTGTAGCCGTCCTCTCCTCCATGGCGGTGCT
>QIDY01000367.1 GCA_003228495.1 Nitrospirota bacterium | reverse complement strand
CCTCTTCCTCACCTACCCCATTAACGTGTACGATAAAATGACAGGGGCAGTCCTATCCAAACCCTCGCGATATTTGGATCATATTTCCCCCGCCTATTTTGAAACCTGGAACCTAGTCGAAGAAGATCAGACGTATTCCTGGTGATAAACCTCGTGCTAACACTTATTAAGGAATCTGGAGTGATGCTTTCATCATTCTCAACTTCTTCGTCATACCCGCGGAGGCGGGTATCCAGAAAACCTAACAAAGCCCTGGATTCCCGTTTTCACGGGAATGACTGTATTGGGGGACAAGAATCTAGCTTTTTCCTAAACTGCAAACTCCTTAGCAAGAAAACCATACGCACAATAGTCTTTGCCATACTCATGAGTACGGGCATCGGTGGAATGGCCTGGGCCGATGAGTCTGCGTCAGCCAGTCGACCTAATCCACGGAATCCGTGGCCCGCCTTGCTCCAGCAAGCCGACACCTTAGGGCTCCCAACGGAATTCCTCTCACACATCGACCCTTTATTTGTGAGCATCACTTTCGAAGACCTCCGAACCTACGCCGCCGAATATCACCCTGAAGACCACAGAATGATTCTCAATATGCGACTCTCCTTTAACGAAGCCGGTGGCGCATTAGCAGATCTGGCCCGCATGACCCACCACGACCTGGCCTTGCTCTATCATGAGCTGCTGCATGCCTATTTAGATTATCTCTACGCCGACCAACACCCGACACCGCCCATCCCCGCGGACCAGCAGGTGCTGAACTTTGCCAATAGTCAAATGGCCTGCCACTATCGCTTCGTCCGCATCAACCCGATACGACAACTCAAAGGCGCCACGGAATTGCGCTTCCTTTCCAATCAAGATTCCTGGGAAGTCATGAACGAAACATGGGCAGTGTTTGTAGGATGGGTGCTTTGGACGAAACTGGAGCTCTTTGAGGGGCAACTTACCAACAGCCAATGGACCCCTGAGCTAACGACCCAATGGACCGAACGATTAAAGAAAGCCGTCGAATCAGGGGAATTACTCGGCTACTATGAACCGGATGATCCAGAGGAACGCCGGGTGGCACGAAAACGCTTTATTGCCCCTTCGAATGGGCTCACGCCGCAAGATGTGGAACATCTTCTCACCCAGGTATTACACGAACTCCCAGAAATAGTTGAGGCCTCCAAAGCGGTGTTTGAAAAATATCAAACCAGCTTAGAACCACCCCCGTCTTGCGAATAACCTCAGCCTCAAAACCCGGTGGACTTCACCCAAACATCCATGATAGCTTCAAAATCTTTCCCCTTCTGTTATCTGGATTTTCTCCTCTCCCCAACGGGGAGAGGATTAAGGTGAGGGGAGAAAGTTCGGTAAATTTAAAAATGATATCTGCGCCTGTAGCTCAGCGGATAGAGCACTTGCCTCCGGAGCAAGGGGCCACAGGTTCAAATCCTGTCAGGCGCACCATCCTTACGAAGAAGCCGCGAAGAAGTTGAAAGTCTCCCTCCTTTGTAAGCAACGGTCGCGCCCGGGGGGACGCACCAAGCAAAAGCTAGGGGAGGTAGAATTCTCCGATAGGCATTAGTAGTTCTGCCTTATTCGTAAAATACTTTCTAGAAAATATTTTCCTCCTCGGTGGGTCGTTAGCTCAGCTGGTAGAGCAGCTGACTCTTAATCAGCGGGCCACAGGTTCGATCCCTGTACGACCCACCAATTATATATAGCAATGGCTTGAATCAAACAGACCGAAGCCAATTTCTTGTGAAAACAGGATGCTCTAATTCCTACAAATTTGATCAGGCTATCTTTCCCATGAAGAATGGGCCAAGGCTACGTCTGATGTCAGATGAATGAGTTGCTGGTTCTATCCAAAGAACCCTGGTAAGATATTCTAGAAGGTTGAATACTTATGAAATCACTACACGTGGAAATCCCTCCAGAGTTGAGAGCTTGCCTAGGTTCAGAAGAAGAGGCTACGCATGACCAGGCCTTAGTTATGGACTTACTGCGCCAGGGTAAACTAAGCCGGGCAAAGGCTGCGGAACAATTGCATGTTTCATTAGAAGAATTTCCTAAACTTCTTAGCCAATATCGGATACCCTGGTTCGATGCAACCCTCAAGGATCTTGAAGAAGATGAAGAGACACTAGGGACTCAAGAGACATCTCCTCGGTGATTCTGATTCTCGATTCCAGCCCCCTTATCACGCTCGCACGCATTGCCAAACTTCCACTTCTTCAAAGTTTAGCCCATCAGATAGTAATCCCATCAGGCGTTTATCAAGAAATGGTCAGCACAGGGAAAGACAGGTCTGGAGCGTTAAGCGTTCAGACAGCCACATGGCTCGTCAAAAAAACACCGACAGACGTATCGGCACTCGACCGATTGGCGCAACGCTTAGGGAGGGAGAGACGGAGGCCATTGTGTTGGCAAAGGAACTTCCAGATAGCATTGTCGTACTTGATGATGCCTTAGCCCGACGAGTAGCAAGAGAGGAAAAGGTCCCAGTTGTGGGCACGGTCGGTCTTCTCATTCATGCGAAACACAGAGGACTGCTTTCGAGTATAAAACCAATTTTACAAGACCTAAAACAGGCGAGTTTCTATCTCGACCAATCCCTTATCAATCTCGTCCTTCAAAAAACCGATGAATCGCCCCAAGGACCTGTGACACAATAACTTGATCATCTCGCACCCCGTCGCTCCCACGAAGAGGCAAAGAAGGCGCGCAAGCCAAGATCCCAAAAACCGGCCCGCATTATCGAGGGTCGCTAACAACCAATCGTCTACAACCTGGTGGTAGAGCAGCTGACTCTTAATCAGCGGGCCACAGGTTCGATCCCTGTACGACCCACCAACGGTGAAACAGGTAGAGCTCGATCCTTTCAGCTGGAAGAAGCACCGCCATGGTCTCGTTCAGGTTCTACTCGCAGCTAAGGAGGAATTCCCAACCCACAGGCACATGAATATTTTGACTGTTCGTGGCTGAAAAAAATAAGAGAATGAAGGTTGGATCCGCAGACCCTATACACCATATTTTTACACGATTATGCAGTTTGTGGATTCCATGAAACGTTGTAGTTCAATTGTCCGTCTACTTTGATTTTATGACGAATTGGATTGCTTGCTTGCAGACATTCAAGCTTTCCCGTTTCTTTCCGATACACCTCATAGCACCCAACTTTTGAGGAGTTTTTACGGTTAACAATAAGTACCCCTTCCCGAAAAGGCAAACCCATTGCAAGATGGGGGCGCAACACCACGGATCAGGCTTTAACCAAATCCTGATAGCCGGGTTGCCG
>QIDY01000040.1 GCA_003228495.1 Nitrospirota bacterium | reverse complement strand
ATATTCTTGGTGAAGCGGAAATAGTTCGCTGGAAGTTGACCAATTGGATCGAACATCCGGAAGCGCTGTTGTCTTCGCCATTAGCCAATCCACATTTGTCTCCTGAAGAAGCGATCTTGAATTGTCTCACTTGTCACAAAAACGATGATCGGCATTTCGAACTCTTGGGCAATGACTGTGGCGCCTGCCATGCCACGCAGGCCTGGACTATTTCAGAATTCCAGCACCCACCCGTGAACTCAAAGGATTGTGTCCACTGCCATCAAGCGCCACCCAGCCACTATATGAAACATTTCAGCATGATTTCGCAAAGAGTGGCGGGCCAGCCACAGGCACGAGTAGATCAGTGTTTTTTGTGCCATCAGACAACCTCATGGCCAGATATCATACAGGCTGGGATGTATAAGCATCATTAATAAGGTTGATGCCCATGAATCCAGATAATTTCCACAGTGCTGTTCGCCGTTCAATCGCGATTCGTATCGGCATGACAGCGATTCTGGCCGGGGCTGTTTTCGCCGGAATCGCCGCGGTCACGGAACGCCAACGAATGGAAGAAGGGGTCGTCACACTGGCCCGCGCTTCAGCCGCCCACTGGAATGTCGCCGTCCGCGACCAACTGGGTCAGGTCGGCTTGCTCAAGCCGGGAGCACTGCAGGATTCACTGGATGCATTCATGGCTGGAAGCGGCGAACAGGTGCTTGAGCAAGGACGATTTGTATACGCGCGAGTGCACGCCGCCGATGGTCTGGAGCTTGCTCAATCGGAAGATACAAGCTTCATAAGGCTGGAACAGATCCGCCAAGCGGTGGATACGGCCGGCTTCCGGCCGCCCGAATCTGGCAACCACTTTGTCGTGAGTACGCGACTCGAATACAGATTGCGTTAACCAACAAGAGCGGAGAGATTCGCGCATGGCTTGATGGCATTTTTGCACTGTCCGCCACCGAGCAGGCACGATTGCGAGCTAGCATCTGGCGCACCGTCTTGCACGTGTTCACAGGGATATTGATCACCGGTCTGATACTGTACCCAGTCATCTCGCGGCTGCTCGGCCGTCTATGCGGACTTACCGACCGCCTGCTCGACGCCAATCTGGAGACTATCCAGGTACTTGGCGGAGCGATTGCAAAACGTGACTGCGATACCGATACGCATAATTACCGTGTGACGGTGTATTCGATTCGCCTGGCGGAGGTAGTCGGCCTGAACGACGCGAAAATTCAGGCACTGATCAAGGGTGCGCTGCTGCACGATGTCGGCAAAATCGGCATTCGTGACAATGTCCTGCTCAAGGCAGAACATCTGGACGAGGCGGAGTTTGAGATTATGAAAACCCACGTGCAGCACGGCCTCGACATTACCAGCCGAGCCCACTGGTTGGCCGAAGCTCACGATGTCGTCGGCGCGCATCACGAGAAATACGATGGCGGTGGATACCCCGGAGGTCTGGCCAGGGACGCCATCCCGCTTAACGCAAGGATTTTCGCTATCGCGGACGTATTCGATGCATTGACCTCACGACGACCGTACAAGGAACCGATATCATTCGACGACACAATGGAGATTCTGGAAAAGGGACGCGGAAAGCACTTCGACCCGCGATTGCTGGACTTGTTCACCGGGATCGCACGCGGGCTGTACGACCGATTCGGTGGCTTGAAAGGCGACGAAGCACGTGGGGAACTCGGCCGCATCATACAACGTTACTTTCGCCGAGATACTGCCGCATTGATGCGTTAACCGCCGTAGATATGGGTTTATCGATATTCTTCGTCGATCGGGCTAATTTGTATATGCTATAATTTTATCTGACAGGATGGTACTCTCGTCGGCGTTACAACGCCCCCACTTTTTGTCTACCTGCACTATGACTCGTCGGGAATGAGGGAAAGGGCTTGGATAATAGGGACCCCAAAGCTGGCACCACCGCGAAAGGGTGCCAGGTAGGCTGAGTTCACCGCGATGACTTCGCCCGCACTGTTGAACACGGGACTGCCACTCGACCCCCCCGTGGTTTGGGCATCATACACAACGCGGCCAGGCACGATATCCCCAATATGTCCTTGGGTGGCCAGAGGTCGAATGCCACGCTGCTCTGCAATACCCTGAACTAATCGCGCCAACCCGAGTTCTCGTTTCTTGAGCAGGGCATTGACTATCTCCCCCTTCATTCTGGCTAGTACCCCTTCAACGCCTACCGGGTAGCCCAGCACAACTACGGCCTCTCCGACAACCCCACTCGGTGTCTGGGTCCGGAGAGGGATGGGCCGGATCCCTTGTGGAACCGGCGACAGCTGCCCAAGGGCAATATCACCCTGCTCGGATTTTTCAACCACCACCACCTTGGAGGGCTGTGGATTCTCAGGACAGTAAGCCAGCAACGTGACCAGTTTCGGTTGGAAACCGCTTTTCACAATTTCCACTCCCGAAGGGTCCATGGTCCACGGCTCCACCAGGTGTTGGTTCGTGACAACAAAGCCTTTCTCACTGATGAGAAACCCTGTCCCCGTATACTCAAACAGATTGTCCGGATCCCCGGTGGATTGGTCTTTTTCAAGGAAGCCGTAGGCTCCGTACAAAAAGCACACGGAGCCATACCGTTTGATCAACAATTGAGCGCTACTCCGTTCTGTCTCCAACTCTTGGAGGCGGCGTTTCATCAACCGCACTTCCTCTGGAGAAACACGACGATCTTGCCGGTGTTCTTCTTCCAACATCACCACCAATCGGTCGATTTCAGTTTGCCCAGCCGTAAGGACATCGGCCATCCGGCCACGTTCCTCTTCAGTCCGCTGTTCGAGTTCCACTCGGGTCAGACGTGCCGATTCAAGCTCCTGGAGCAAGGAAGCCATATGCTGTTCATGCGTCGATTCCGTTGAATAGAAGTAATAAGCCATTCCTCCCAGGCCACCGATGATCAGAATGAGTAGTGCCGCCATCATCATCTTGATCGACCGTGTGGCATGACGGCGCAAGTCATACACAAGCTGGCCGATAAAGGACATCACCCGTCCCCGACCCTCGGTTCGGGCCTCCGCCGCCACATCCATGGCATCCCGCCAGATCTCGCGAGACCGTTTACAGGAGACATACTCCTCAGCCTGGATCCGGAACCGCAGCTTGGGACCCAACGGCCCCAATTGCAGAAGATCCTGGTCATGGAGGGTGGCCTCCCCTAGCGGGTTGTGGTTCACCAGCGTGGTCACGCTGGGATCCAGGTTGCGCAATTGGATCTGGCAATCGGCTTCGTACAGCTCGACGTGCTGCGGAACCACGGGTTGATGGCCGTCGGCAGGAAAGACCAGGTCGTTGTCGTGGCCACTGCCCAGGGAAAGGCGGGCGCAATCGAAGTATTGGGTCTGTCCCCGGCGTTTCCCTGAAATATGAATGAAGGCGAATTTCATTGCGTTTCCCTAAAATTCCCTGAAGACCCCATCCTTCTTTCCTCAGGCTCAGACACGGTCTGATGCAGCTTTGGTCTCAACCTTCCTTCCGGTGGTCTGTTCCGCCCTGGATCATCAGGCCCAATATAATCAAAATCAATCAGACTCGAAAGGTCCTCAAGCGCACACTCCCAAAACCTGCTGCCAATCCTGCCATAAGCTCAACTTTTTGAACTGAGCATGTGGCCACATGGACAAAAAGGGGCATTGAAATCTTTATACAGTGTGGCGATTTTCATCAGTGGCCCTTTATGAATCGTAATGAACTGTAATGCTGAACGAGATCTTCCGTCTCTTTCAATGAGATGAGGGGTTTTTCTTACACGTTCCATCAAGTCTATGACTGTGCTGCGTTACGCAATCAGCAACCCGGACTGAACACCTTCATGAATAGGTAAATGGCAAACGAGGTGCCTTGTTACATTTTTATCGAAAAACCGGAAAGGCTTGCTTGTTCATTAGAGTTGTCAGGTTATGACAATTCCAGTGAAAACCCATGGCACAGGCCTTGCTCCAAAATTATTATTTGGACATTTGAAAGGGAACGAGTGTTTCCATTAAGTGTAAGTGGCGAACGAACTTTTTCTCAGGGAGGGAGGGGATGATGAGAGTATCTCAAAAAACATCGAACAAACCTTGGTCAATTGTTCTAGCGGGAGGAGAAGGAGAGCGAGTGAGGCCATTAGTGCAATCCTGGCTAGGGAGGCACAGGCCCAAACAATATTGTACGTTTGTGGGAACCCGGTCCATGTTTCAACATACGCTCCATCGGGCCGCCAAACTGACGCCTCCCGACCAGATGGTAACCGTGGTTGCTCGTGGACATGGGTACGAACCTTGGACACAGTTTGATGGAATTCCTGGAATCCAAATTCTGCGTCAACCACTGAACCGGGACACTGCGGCTGGAATATTTCTTCCTCTCGCATACATCCGCGTACGAGATTCGGAAGCGACGGTGGTTCTTCACCCATCCGACCACTTTGTGTATCCAGAAGACCGATTTATAGAAGTGGTTCAGCACATGGTCCTGGCGGCCGAACGGCACCCGCAGCGGCTTGTCTTACTTGGGGTGCAACCGGATCGCCTGGAGCTGGAGTATGGCTGGATTCAGCCGGGTGCCACGCTCGATCAATCGACCTCTTGCCACGTGCGGGCCATACAGTCATTCCTCGAAAAGCCTGATCCCCATCAAGCCATGGCTGCGGGAGCCAT
>QIDY01000379.1 GCA_003228495.1 Nitrospirota bacterium | reverse complement strand
CCAAGGTTTTTAGCGTGAACGAGAGGGGTAAACCCAGCATACTTCCCAATGAAGTGTGTACCTTCTACGGGAAGCAAATCTACATAGCGCCAGAGGCTTTTCGGGCCAGCAAGAATCTTTTCTCGCGTGACCCTCTGTTTGATGGCCGTATAATCATATTTGACTTCTAAGGGCCCAAAGCATAATTCGCACACATGGATATCCTGGGTGGGATATTCTTTTCCACATTCCCGGCACATTAGCGATTGCATTTTTGCTGTCATGACGTCATCCTCATCTTGCCCACAGCGTGGTTTATCCGTTGGCCAGCATGGTATTTGAGGGTTGTAGCTGGCAGGCTTCTTGTTCATAATCGATGAGCTCAGTCAACGAAGGTTCTGGACCGCAAAGGGCGCATGTAGGGTTGCGTTTCACACGAATTTCTCGAAAAGTTGTGGTTCGTGCATCAAAGTCCATAATTCGGTCAGTCAACGGTTGCCCGATTTTTAAAATGAGTTTCAGTGCTTCAGTGGCTTGAATTGTTCCGATAATGCCCGCGACAACACCGATAATCCCGGCTTCCTGACACGTGGGAACCACGCCCGGTGGTGGCGGATTTTTAAAAATACAGCGATAACAGGCTGACTCATTAGGCACAATGGTCATGACCCGTCCTTCAAAGCGGAGAATGCCACCATGAATGAGCGGTTTGTTTTCCATATAGCAGGCATCATTGATCAAAAATTTTGCTGGGAAATTATCGACGCCATCAATCACGACATCGTATTGACTGATTAACTCTCGGGCATTCTGAGAGGTTAGTCGTTCTGCATGGGTGTTGACCTGGACGTCCGGGTTTAACGCCTGAATTTTTTCTTTTGCGGAAAGAGTTTTGGGACGACCGACATCAGGTGTATGGTGGAGGACTTGCCGTTGAAGGTTGGAAAGGTCCACAACATCACTATCAATCAATCCGATGGTGCCAATACCCGCAGCTCCCAAGTAATACGCAACCGGGCAGCCGAGGCCTCCGGCACCCACCACAAAGACTTTGGCTTGCGAGAGTTTCTTCTGGCCTTTGCCTCCAACTTCTGGCAAAAGAATGTGGCGGCTATAACGAGTAATTTGATCTTCAGTGAAACTCATGGCTGTTCAGGTTTTAAGGGTTAAATATTAAAGTATTTTTCCATGCTGAGATAGCGTTCGCCGGTGTCACAGAGGACCGTCACGACATTCTTCTCCGGTCCTAGTGATTCGGCTACCTTTTGAGCGGCAAAGACATTGGCTCCGGACGAGATCCCAACGAGGAGCCCTTCCTTTTTTGCGAGCTGTTTGGTGGTTTGATAGGCTTCTTCGTCTGTGACCGTCATAATTCGATCAAGTAATGATTTATTCAAAACTGCGGGGACAAAGCCTGCTCCAATTCCTTGAATTTTATGGGGACCGGATTCTCCTCCGGATAAGACCGGTGAGCCGGCCGGTTCCACAGCCACGATTTTCACGTTGGTGTTTTTCTCTTTAAAGACTTCCCCGCAGCCGGTAATCGTCCCACCTGTTCCCACAGCGGCGACAAACGCATCGACCTTGCCATCCAGCGCGTCCCAAATTTCTACTGCCGTCGTTTTACGATGCATGGCCGGATTCGCAGGATTCGAAAATTGATTCGGCATGAAATATTCCGGATTCTGCTCTAAAATGCTTTCGGCTTCAGTAATAGAGCCTCGCATACCTTCCCTTGCCGGAGTCAAGACCAATTGTGCGCCATAGGATGAAAGCAGGCTGGCCCGTTCCAAGCTCATCCCTTCGGGCATCACGAGAATTAATTTATAGCCACGAACAGCAGAGACGAGGGCTAAGCCAATACCGGTATTGCCACTCGTGGGCTCGACGATCGTACTGCCGGGTTTCAAGAGGCCTTGTTTCTCGGCCTCATCAATCATATTCAAGCAAATGCGGTCTTTGACGCTGCCGCCTGGATTGTAAAATTCAGCTTTGCCATAAATAGTTGCCCCTCCTGATGGAGAGAGACGGTTCAACCGGATAAGCGGGGTGCCACCAATGCCTTCAGTGATGCACAGCAATAATTGGGCGTTCACGC
>QIDY01000272.1 GCA_003228495.1 Nitrospirota bacterium | reverse complement strand
TTTAGGTCATCTCTTAGCAGGCCATGAGACGGTGGCGACATCAAAGGTACCCGAACAAGAGGTTCATGTCCCTTCTGCTCTTTCCCCAATCGATGGCGGAATATTTCTCCATGTGAAGGGCCCTGAAATTCTTAATATGTGGGTTGGTGAATCGGAACGGATTGTGCGTGATCTCTTTATGCAAGCCCGGCAACACCGCCAGTCTGGGAAACTTCCCTTTATCTTTATTGATGAAGCTGAATCGATTTTGGGAACGAGGCGGGCCGTTCGTTCGTACAACGTGGCCAACACCTTAGTGCCAATGTTTTGCGCAGAACTCGATGGCATTGAACGTCTATCCCAGGTTGTGGTGATCTTAGCTTCCAACCGTCCTGACCTGATTGATCCAGCCGTCATCAGACCGGGACGCATTGATCGCAAAATTAAAGTGGGACGACCGGGGCGAACGGAAGCCACTGAAATCTTACGCGTGTATTTGACACCTGACCTTCCTTATGCTTCATCGGAGGTCCAGTCGATTCAAGGCCGGGATGAATCCTGTGTGAGTCACATGATTGACGAATTATTAGACCATCTGTTTCAACGGAATCATGATAACCGGGTATTAACAATTCGACTACGTAACGGACGACGGGAAATGTTGTACCGTCGTGATTTATTGAGTGGGGCGGTGTTGTCAGGTATTGTCCGTCGAGCGAAAGAACGGGCCATCGAGAGAGTCATTCAAGAGAAAAGCCCAGAACAATCAGGATTAACTCTAGAAGATTTGAAGATTGCAGCCAATCAGGAATTTCAAGAAAGTGAAATCTTTCCTCCTGATGATTCAGCCGAAGAATGGTTGAAACTTCTGGACTATCACCCTGACCAGGTTGTGGGAGTCTCGCCGGTACAGCTTGGGAAAGATGAAGCTACGCATGTGCATTCTCAGATTGTCTAAAAGACGGTTCCATTTTTTGGGCTTGTCTTTCAGATTGCCGTCGTTCACACGTTGATCCTGTTATGAGTTCACTTCGTTTATTTGGAATAGAAACGGAATATGGGATCACCCGTGAGGATAGCGACTCCTTGGATCCCGTCGTGGAATCGATGGAATTGGTGCGTTCCTATATGGATGGTCCCTTTCAGCAACGTTGGGATTATCGGGGAGAACATCCTCACGACGACCAACGAGGCTTTCGTGTAGCTGAATTGGCTCAGGATAGAGAAGAACTGGAATTTGCCCATCAGGATGCCCATCGTCCCTTTTCCTTTTATGAGATGAAGAGCGATCTCATGTTACCCAATGGCGCACGGTTGTATAACGATCATACGCATCCGGAGTATTCCACGCCTGAATGTCGGTCGCTTAAGGATATTATTGCGCATGATCGAGCCGGAGAACGGATAATGTTGGCTGCGGCACAACGACGGAATGATGTGCTTGGCGGACCTGTCATTCAATTATATAAGAACAATACTGATTTTCATGGCCATAGTTATGGATGCCACGATAATTATTTAATTTCGAGAGGTGTTGATTTTGAGGCGTTAACGCGTGGCCTGTTGCCATTTTTGGTAAGCCGTCAACTCATCGCGGGTGCAGGTAAAGTCGGCAAGGAAGCTCAAGAGCGGGGATTTTCTCCTGGTGGATTTCAAATTTCGCAACGGGCGGATTTTATCGAAACCGAATTAGGCGTGGACACGATGCATAATCGTCCCATTTTAAATACGCGTGATGAACCGCATGCCAATCCACAACTGTATCGTCGCTTACATTTGATCCTGGGCGATGCCAATATGTGTGAATATACTACCGCGTTGAAAGTTGGGACGACACGTGTGGTTTTAGATATGGTGGCGAAAGGGTTTGTGCCATCATTTGATTTAGAATCCCCCGTTCAAGCAATTCGGACATTTTCTCAAGACCCTAACTTGCAAGCCGTCGTCAACCGGCAACATGGCGGAACCATTTCAGGGTTGGACATTCAACGGGAGTATGTCCATCAGGCCCGGATCCTCTTAAAGAATATTGATGAAGAAACGGCTTGGATTATCCAGGAATGGGAGGATGTTCTTCATCAATTAGAACATAACCGGC
>QIDY01000280.1 GCA_003228495.1 Nitrospirota bacterium | reverse complement strand
GATCCCAACAATTATTCCAGACAAATTTTTCCAACCTCAAAAAAGATCTTTTGGCACTGGATCAGAGACTCCAGAAAATTGTGGAGACTAACAGAACTCAGCCACTGCTTGCCTCTCACCCCGTCTTTGGCTATTTTGCCAGGCGTTATGGTTTACATATTGAAAGCGTTCTCTGGGAACCGGAAGTCGTGCCCGACACTCAACAATGGGATGCACTGGAAAGACTTTTAACCGATCACCCTGCTAAGTGGATGATCTGGGAGGGTGAGCCAACATCGCAGACTGTTAACCGATTGAAATCTTTGGGAATCGACAGCGTGGTGTTTAACCCAACCGGCAATATTCCGCACAAGGGAGATTTTCTCACGGTGATGCACCAAAATGTCGAGAGTCTCAAAAAAGCTTTTCCATAAGAAGAATGGAAAAGAAGAGGGACAAGAATACGGTCCTATGTAATGAGAGGTAGAACACAAAATCTTGATGTAAGAATGTTGCTAAATTTCTTCTTTAGCCAAACACAATCCTGAAAAGAATCTATCTAAAAAAATGAACTCCCCAGTCAAAAAACTTGGTCAACATTTTCGTACCCCTTCAGAAGACGCCCAGGCGCACGGGGCAAGCAGCCCCCTGGTCAGGAGTCATACAAAGGCGTTGATTGTATTCATTCTTTTTCCAATTATTAATTTAATGGTAATCTTCGCTCAACCATGTGGAGCTGAATGGGAATTGGAGGTTGAAAGCAATGTCTTTTACACCAATGATGTGGCATTGTTTTCGCCCACCAGACGATTATCGCGCCATCAGGATCCCACCCAGCCAGTGCTGGACGGAGCATTGGCAAATCAGGGGGACGATGTCGTTTATGAACCCGCAGCGCAAGTTACCAAGAAATTCGAGTTCATGGGCACACCTTCGGAAATTCTTGTCCGCGGGCAAGGTTTTGTGTTCCTCAATGAGACCGATTTCAATCATGGCTCCTTGGGAATAAAAGTGGCTCACGAATTGACGCCGTCAATCACGTTTAATTATGGGTATTTTTTTGGTCCCAATCTTTTTTTAGGAGAAAATGAAGTACGAGAATCCCAAGAAGACGAAGAAGATCCTCCGCAAATGAAAGATGAAGAAGTCACCACACATTATTGGGCTACAGCTCTAGATTACCAATTTCCTGGGGAACAGGACGTCACTATTCGTCTCCTTGGTCGTTATGGGCTTCGTAATTACGATTCGGGTTTTCAGCAACGGGATACCAAGTTTTGGACGGTAGGCACCCACGTGGAATGGGCATTGACCAAGAAGATAGAAGTTGCGTTGGGCTATCACTATGAGCGGGGACTAGCAGATGGGCGGCGCCAACCCGAGCTGAGAGATGATATTTCCTACTACAATCATTTTGCGAGCGGGGAATTGACGATTGAACTCACGGAACAGGTTGGTTTAGAGATGGGCGTTCATTATGAATTTAATGGGTACACCACTGGAATTGCAGGAGATGAGCGCAACGGAGAATATGAAAATGTTGTGCAGGGTGACATCCTCACCACCTATAAAGTCACTAACGCCATAGAGCTGACAGCGGGGCTTCAAGCAGCCTATCGCAAGGAAAGCTTTGAAGATAGATTAGAAAACTACAACACCTGGGTAGGAGCAAAAATGGTCTTTTGAAGATTGGTGAAAGACTTTTTGGAAAAAGTATCCTGTGTAGGTAATAAAAAATGGAAGCATCCCCGTTTTAAATGGTGGGAGTTAATCGCCCATTTAATGGGTGCTTGTCACCCAACAAGTGCGCAAGGACCACCATTTTTGGTTTTGTTAAGTTAGCAGAGATTGCCAGACTGGTCCCATGAAAATGTACCCAATTTATGGTTCCCGGACATATGAGTTTTGTAGGGTGGGCATCGCCCACGGAACCCCCATGCCAAAGATTGAGGTTCAGTGGGAGTGGTTGTGGCCCGTGCCCCCTTCCATCTTGCGTTTCCTGTGCGGGGACGGAAAAGATGGATCCCCGCTAAAAACTGCGGGGATGACAGCCGGAGGTTTTTCGGAGCATACAGGATTGTGGCTTCTGGCAATGGACCGGGCTCCATGACGAAGAGGTGAGCCTCCCGCCTTACGAGTGTTCCCCCTTGTTTGGTTCCGGCTCGACCGGGTTAGGTACAACAAAAGTCTCCGGCAAGCCTGTACGAACCAAATCTAAGGGGGACGAGACATTCAGGAAACATGATGCTGGAACACGTTCCCACAAGGGTGAACACTGTGATATGA
>QIDY01000385.1 GCA_003228495.1 Nitrospirota bacterium | reverse complement strand
GCCCTGTTCCCGCTGTTGATCCGTATAGGCCACAACAGATTTGGCCATGATGACGATGGTTGGATGGGCACATAAACGGGGGTCAATACCCAGTTCCCCTACACCACGAGACACCGTCACCCGGAGTCCCGCGTTCCGCAGTTCATTACGATCCAACAGCTCCCCAATAATCGACATCCATGCTTCATCTTGTATGGGAAGTTCTAGGCCAATGAATTCACAAGATCGGCGAAGCCGGTTCACATGCCGCTCCAATAAAAAAATCCGTCCTTGATACGCACGCAAGGTCTCATAGACACCGTCTCCATATAAAAACCCATGATCGAATACGGAGACCCGCGCATGCTCTTTTTGAACAAAACGATCATTCAAATAGACCCACATATCATTACTCTAGTGAAAAGTTAGGGGTAAGGAGAGCATGAACCATGGACTTTTCTTTTTTCTTGCTACTCACTTTTTACTTTTCACTCCTTACTGCTCTTCACTTCTCACTACTTATGAATCCTGTGCATGATGGAGAACATGAAAAAAAGCCTGTGCCTTATGAAGTGTTTCCTCATACTCCCAGCTCGGATTGGAATCGGCCACGATGCCGGCTCCTACTTGAAGATAGCCACAGTCCTTCGTCAACAACAGCGTCCGAATGGCAATATTCAAGTCAACGTTTCCATTCCACCCGATGAATCCTATTGATCCCGTATACAATCCCCGCCGAACTGGTTCCAGGCGTTCAATGAGTTCCATGCAATGGACCTTTGGAACACCGGTAATGGTCCCCCCGGGGAAAACAGCCCGAATCAGGTCAAACCCATTGCAGTGTTCACCCAGTTGTCCTAAGACATGTGAAACCAAATGCATGACATGGGAATACCGCTCCACCGTCATCAACTCATCGACCCGAATGGATCCATATCGGCAGACTCGTCCCAGATCGTTCCGCACCAGATCCACGAGCATCAGATGTTCTGCTCGTTCTTTTGGACTGGACAGCAGATCTTCGGCTAGACGACGATCCTCCAATGTTCCGCTCCCCCGCGGCCGCGTTCCGGCAATGGGACGCATATCGGCATAGCCATCCGAAAGCCGCACTAACCGTTCCGGCGAATTACACACAATGACATCCGATTCCAGCACAAGAAAGGCTGAATGTGGAGAAGGATTTAACCGGCGTAATTGACGATAGATCGCTGCTCCGGCCTTTGCTTGTGATGGGAAGTTAGCATTGATGCCTTCCACTTGGAATCGATGGGAGAGATTGGCTTGATAAATATCTCCGGCAGCAATAAATTGTTGGCATTCGCGCACTCGATCCTGATACTCAGATGCCGATTGTTCCCCATAAATATGAAAGGAACACCGATCAGACGGCATTTCATCTAATACATAATCCGCTGAGTGTATTTTGGCTTTCAAGTCAAATAACCGCTTCTGCCCTTCTCGATACAATTGCTCCCAGTTTTCACTGGCTAACCGTTTCGGTGAAGGTGAAAAGACAAGCCATGCACTGGACATTTGATGATCAATGGCGACAAAGGCTTCAACCAGAAAAAAATACAAATCCGGGAACTGAAGATCATCATGTGTCTGTTCGGGGAGAACCTCGAATGTCCTGGCTAAATCATAACTCAAGCATCCAATCGCTCCACCTGAGAAAGACGGGAAAGAAGGCCCAAGGACGGAGGGCTGCAAACCAAGCCGCTGTTGCAAGAACGACAAAGGATCACCTTGAAGTTCTTGCCAAGTCCCTGCGGAATACGTTTGAACGGTGTGGCTTTTCCCTCTTATGACCTCATACGGATCACACCCCAAATAGGAAAAACGGCGGGAAATGCCGTTTTGATGAACATCATGTTCGATAAAAAATGAATGCGGGGCGTACCCGGAAATCCGGCCATACAGTTCGAAGGGATCTTCAAAACCAACGGAACATTGCTGCAGGAGAGGAAAGATATTCGAAGAAGGAAGTGCTGCATCAGCGCCCCCTTCCCTATGGGCAGGAAGAACAGCCACGGATTTACGGATTATCTGATGAAACTGGGGGAGAGGTAGACTTCAAAGCATTCGCGGCCTCTTCAGGAGCTAAAATTCCTTTTTGTACCAGCGATTCCAGGAGACCTTT
>QIDY01000337.1 GCA_003228495.1 Nitrospirota bacterium | reverse complement strand
GAAGGTCCGCAACCTGAGGGGGAAAGACAGGTACAGGTTCGGTGTCCTGTCGGAGAACATAATAATTGAGCAGACTCACCTCTTTCTGAATTCTAATGGACTGCAGAATCATAGAAATATTTTGTGAAGTAAATTCAATGGGATGGCTATTGGGCTCGGCCCGCGTCTCTTCAGGAAATAAAGGACTATCTAGCCTGACCATCAGAATCGGATCCTGGAAAACAGGTCGAGAAAACGTAGGGGAATTGGAACAACCGGACAGGAGAAGAGCCATGAATGAAGCAAAAACAATACACGGCATGCACCGTGTCTTGGCGAACATCAGAAATCGCATGGAGGAGATTATAGGGAGGGGTACGAAAGAGAGCAACCAGAGGATGCGAGATGGTCTCTCGTTTAATGGCCGAGAATCATGAACAAGTCTGAACTTGAAGAACAGAGAAGCACCGTGCCCGAGCGGGACCGATATGACCTCATTATCATTGGCGGTGGTCCAGCCGGGCTGACGGCTGCAGTCTATGCTTCGCTTTTCAGGATGCGAGCCTTCCTGATCACCACCAATATCGGCGGCCAGACGGTTGAAGGATCGAAGATCGAAAACTACATGGGGTATGAATTCATCTCAGGCGGTGAGTTGATCGGCAGATTCCAGGACCAATTACTCCACCACAATTATCTTGACCACCGGATGGCAGAAGTCACGGCAGTCCAATCTTTCCCCGGCGGGTTTACGGTGACGACTCAGGAGGGCGGGCGGTATCAGGCCCAGGCAGTGCTCATAGCTACCGGCATGCGTCGGCGTGTGCTGGGGGTGCCGGGAGAGGAACGGTTGCAGCGGCGGGGTGTGTTTTATCAACACGTGGAAGAAGGTGCGCTCGTTGCCGGCTTAGATGTGGCGGTTGTGGGGGGAGGCAACTCAGCCTTACAGGGTGCCAGTGACCTGTCTCGACAATGCCCCCGCGTGTACGTGATTTCCCTCGGAGACTGGACCGCCGATGTTGCCGTCCAGGAAGAGGTGAAGGCCCTGGACAACGTCACCGCGCTCAGGGGTTATACCGTACAAGAAATTCACGGGGAACAACGGGTTTCCGGTTTGAGGGTGAAATATTTAAAGAGCGGAGAAGAACGATCTTACGATGTGAAAGGAGTATTTATCGAAATTGGATGGAGGCCTTATGCCGATCTGATTTCCACGCTTGTTGATTTGAACAGTGAACAGCCGGGGTGAAATCAAAATCCAGCCGAATTGCTCGACTAGTTGCCCGGGGATTTTTGCTGCCGGAGATGTCACGGATGCCTTCGGCAAGCGGGTGATTATTGCCACAGGCGAAGGAGCCAAAGCAGCGCTAAGCGCACATGAATACTTATTAAAGACAAGCTCCAGAAAAGTCAAAGAATGAATCTTTCCGGGAGAACTTAGAACAAAGGGAATATGAGATGATCGAATTCCTTCAGGAAAATATTTTTTTCATTGTCGTGGCGTTTCTGATGTTCTTGTGTCATTTCTCGCATCATGGCCATGGGGGGCATGACGAGAAAAACCCTTCTGATGGGAGCAACCGGAAATGAGAACCCTCAACCTTTTTGTCGTGACATGGTCTTTGGCGACCTTCTGTGCCCTTTCGTTTACCATCTGCGTGATCTACGGCCTTCTGACTCCCCATAGCCTGCACATGCATGAATTTTTAGAAATGGTGCTTCCTGCTTATGAATGGGGGAGTGTTCCTCTATTTTTTGTGGGGCTTGTGGAAAGTTTTTTGTACGGGGCCTATGCGGGATTGGTGTATGTGCCCATTTATAACTTTTTCCTTAAAAAATGGGAGCCTCGATGCAATCTTACTCAATAAACCAAATATCAAAAGGGAAAGGAGTTTCCCATGACATCAAAAAAAGAAATGGACAGAGTCTGTGGGATGTGGATCGAGACTGAGGAAGCTACGCTTACCAGTTCTTACAAGGGTGAGACGTATTACTTCTGCGCAGAAGAGTGCAAGATCAAATTTGACCAAAACCCTGCCTTCTACATGAAAGGGTTTGAGGGAAGGAAACCCTGACTATTTATCCTATTGATTGCGAGGGAACACGACATGCAACTGAAACGAATCCCTTTTACAGAGAAGGTTGGGTGCAGAGGAAGGGAACAATCATCAACAAAGGAGGTCATCATGCATAACAGATCAATCTGGAAAATGTTATTAGGGGCAATCCTGATTACAATAGTGATCGGGTGCGCCACAGTTCCCCCACAGGAAATGATTGAGCACAAGGATCATGCTGGGCTGGCAACCTGGTACCAGCAGGAAGCTGGGGATCTTCGAGCAAAAGCAGAGGAGATGAAAAAAATGGCCAAAAGTTATGAGGAACGTATGGGCAAACCCCATCAAAGTTCTGCTTTGGTAAAGCACTGTCGTAATCTTGCAGACCGATACGCAACAGCAGCGACCGAGGCTGAAGCCTTAGCCAAGCTTCATGCCGAACAACAAAAAAAATAATGAGAAACTCCAAACAGGAAGTATTGAATGTAAAAGAAACCGCTCAATGACTTTCTCAAAAGTAAATAAGGAAGAATGGGATGAAATTGCGACGATGGTTCTTAGGTGCGTCTTTTTGTGCCCGGCAAGCAAAGATGGCCCATAGGTTATCCTTCTATAAGAAATAAAGAGATTTTAATTGGGGATAAAGACAACCTTTTTAGATATTAGGAAAGAAGGTTTGGAGATCCTTAGGTGAAAAGATCCTAAAAGGAGAACTACCCTGCCGTGTAGTAAAAACCCAATGAGAAAAATTCAGCATGAATAATTCATCCCCTGCTGGAGGGACGTGGGGACTCACCGCCGTCATGGTGATAATCGCCTCGTGGATTCTATATCGGTACCTGACGCCACAACGCTGGCGGGAGTGGTCCCGTGCGGGGTTAATCCAAGCGTTCATTATTGCCTTATATGCAGAAATGTATGGATTTCCCCTCACCATTTATTTGCTGTCTGGTTTTCTGGGGTTTGATATCCCCTGGCTTCACCAAAGCGGACATTTGTGGGCCACCTTGTTCAGCTGGGGTCATACCGGAGCTATGCTGGAAATGCTTGCGGGGTATGCCATTGTCTTTTTTGGGATTTCATTACTCATTGAAGGTTGGCGTGAAGTCTATTATGCCACTCAAGCCAACCAACTCGCGATAAGCGGGCTGTATGCGTTGGTCAGACACCCTCAGTACACGGGAATTTTTCTCGCGATCTTTGGGCAGTTAATTCATTGGCCAACCATCCCAACTCTAGTGTTGTTTCCAATTGTCGTCTGGGCCTATTACCGCTTGGCAAAACGGGAAGAACAGGAAA
>QIDY01000228.1 GCA_003228495.1 Nitrospirota bacterium | reverse complement strand
CTGACTAATGGGAATGAACCAGATCCAATACCCTGGATAACAAAAATGGGTGGTCGATAATCGACGGCTTGTCCCATGAACGCGTTGGCGGAATGTCTCCGGACCGACCTCGTCCAGGTTTGCCACATTTCTGAAGCGTCCCCATACAGCGGCCACGGTGTGGTGGGATTCGGGGATTCGCAAGTTCTCCTGCCGTGCCAGGATTGAGGATCGACCACTGGCATCGATGAGCCATCGGCACTGCCCATTCCATCTTGTGGAGGGGGTTTCCACGGAAAACTGGTGGGGGGTTGAACCGGAACCGAGCTGAATATCAAAGACCCGGCTTTCTATATGAAGTTCGATGCCGTTTTCTCGATTCATGTGTAGGAGGTCAGCCTCCAACCGTGAACGATCCAGTTGAAAACTTTTGAAAAAGGGTTTTACAATACCACCAATTTCACTCATCTCAATCAAAGGAGCTTGTCGGTTTTCCTGATCAAAGAAAAACCGCAGGCCGTTTTTCAGGATATGATGTTCAGTCAGATAGTTCCCCAGACCAAGCCGTCTAATCAGGTAATTCCCGGTGACCTCAACCGTGGACTCTCCCACTTTAAATGAAGTGGAAGCACATTTTTCAAACATCCCGACTTTCAGGTGAGGGACAGCTTGTCTGAGTTGTCGGGCTAAGAGGTTGCCGGCAAGCCCGGCTCCCAGGATGGCGATATCAAGATGATGCCGTGGCATGGAAGGTCAGGTTGTGCATTGACGCTGAGATGGTGAACAGATGGCGGCAAAGAGAAAACAGATGAGCGAACCAAGGAAAACCGTTAAGCCAATACCACGAAGCACAGGTGTCTGCGAACAAGCCAAGAAGCCAAACACTGCGATGGTGGTGAGACTGCATACGAATATCGCTGAAATCGTCTGCTGACGTTCGGCTGGTGTTTTATGGGGGCGTTGGTAAAACAAGGTGTAATCTAACCCAATACCAAAAACCAATAGTAAGGCGGCCAGATGAAACAAGGACAGGCGTTCCCCAAGGGCATGAAGGATACTGAGGTCGAGCATAATCGAGCCTGCGATTGGAAGCAATACGGTTGCCACCTTGATAAAGGATCGTAGACCGATGCCCAAAATCAGAATCAGGCAGCCGATACCGACCACCAGGTATGTCGTGACTTCTTGACGATAGGTGGTAACCATGCGGTTCGATTCGGTTTTCAAGTCCAGGTAATGCACCGAGGGGAGAGTTATACTGTGGATGGCCTGCTGGAGTGCGTTTCGATTTTGCACGTCACGTATGAGAATCGTTCCTACCCATTGATCGTGGACCGGATAAAGCAGAGAGCGGATTTTTGTGCCTAATGGCGTGTCCTGAATAGTTTGATTCTCCAATGGTGGCAGGCTTTTGGCGTCGGTCATACTTTGGAGAAAGGGATCAAAGAGACCAGGTTTAAACGGCAAATCGCGTTGAGCTTCTTTGAGATGGCTTTGCAACGTCGTTTGATCGGGTAATGCTTGCTGCCTCAACACCTGTGTTCGAATGCTAGGCAAATAATCCGCTGCCATTTCGTACCCGGCCATATGCCCACGATCCACCAGTTGATCCAAGGTCACTTTGAGGGCTTCGCTCTTTTCTAGAACCTGTTGTTCATCTGGTGCGACGACAATCATCATGTCTCGCACGGCGGGTGCGCCCAGTTCTTGTCGCAACCAGGCATCACGGTCGCGGAGGTTTTGGGGGACGGGGCTGAGATTGGCGATATCCATCTCCCAAAAGGGTTTCTCGGACCAACCCAAATAGGCTAGGGACAACACCATGCTCACAGGGACAATCATGATCAATTTAGAAGCCCCATGTTGAAACGGGAGCCACGCGGCCCATGGAATGGGCTTTTTGACCTTGGAGGGAATGAGTATTGGAAGTAGCCATCGAGTTGTCGCCGCAGCCGTTAATAGGCCGGTAATGGCAAAAAGTCCCAATTGGGAGAGGCCAGGAAAGCTTGACAATAACATGGCCCCATAGCCGATAGCAGTAGTAGTTGCGCCTAATCGAATCGTGGGCCAGACTGCCATGATGGCCCGTCTGGCTGACCGGTCAGATTCCAGATGTGCGCAAGCATGGAGAGGATAATCAATGG
>QIDY01000141.1 GCA_003228495.1 Nitrospirota bacterium | reverse complement strand
AGTTCACCATTAGAAGCGACAAACATCACCGTTTGGCCTTCCTCGCGGAGACTATCGACTTGGGCATTGATTTTTTGGAGTTTGTCTGGTGTTATACCCATTTCCCCTTCAAGGAATTTGCTTGTCCCAAGAGCCACGTCCTTATTGTCCACTCTTCCCAACACGCCCTTTCCCGTAACAGAGCGGAAGTTCCTTACCACCGATAATTCAAGCTCCTTTTCTTGTGCTCCAGCCAGGATGGCTGCTGCCAGGGGATGTTCACTGTTTCGCTCCAAACTGGCTCCTAGTTGAAGAAGTTGTTTCTCATCCCACCCATTGAGAGGGATGAGAGATGTCAATCGGGGTTTCCCCTCTGTCAGCGTTCCGGTTTTATCGACCACTAAAGTGGTCACCTTTTCCATTATTTCCAATGCTTCCGCGTTCTTTACCAGGACCCCTGCCGTGGCACCACGTCCTGTTCCCACCATAATGGACATTGGCGTGGCTAATCCCAATGCACAAGGGCATGCGATGATGAGTACGGCGACCGCGTTGACGAGGGCAAAGGCCATCCGAGGCTCCGGGCCAAATACGGACCATATGATGAAGGTAAGGAGTGCGATGGACAGGACGGCGGGAACGAAGTAACCGGAGACCACATCTGCCAATCGTTGGATAGGGGCGCGGCTTCTTTGAGCTTCGCTGACCATACGTACAATTTGGGCTAGCATTGTTTCACTGCCAACACGTTCTGCCTTCATAATCAATGAGCCCGTCCCATTTACGGTTCCGCCGGTCACTTTATTTTCTTGTATTTTTTCTACAGGAATGGGTTCGCCGGTAATCATTGATTCATCGACCGAGCTTTGCCCATCCAACACCACTCCATCCACTGGAATTTTTTCGCCGGGCCGGATCCTCAATCTATCTCCAAGTTGGACTTGATCGATCGGAATATCTTTTTCCTTCCCATCCTCGAAAACGATACGGGCTGTTTTTGGAGCAAGGCCCAGAAGGGCTTTGATGGCACTACTGGTCTGGCTACGGGCTTTCAGCTCCATGACCTGGCCTAACAAGACCAAGACAATAATGATTGCGGCCGCTTCGAAGTATACAGCGACTGCGCCACTTGGGCCGCGAAATGATGCAGGAAAAAGGTCCGGTGAAAGAGTGGCCACCACGCTGTACACATAGGCCGTGCCGGTTCCTATTGCGATAAGAGTAAACATGTTGAGGCTTCGATTGACTATGGAAGCCCAACCTCGTTGGAAAAAAGGCCAGCCAGCCCACAACACAACGGGAGTGGAAAATGCCAGTTGAATCCAGCCAAGCATCCTCCCATTGATGAAATTCTCTATTTTGAGTCCTGGAATCATTTCGGACATGGCAAGCAATAAAACGGGGGTGGCCAATACAAGACCTACCCAAAAACGCTTGTACATATCGACCAGTTCCGGATTAACTTCCTCTTCAATAGCTATGGCTTGAGGCTCTAGGGCCATGCCACAAATTGGACAGGGTCCAGGGTTATCCTGAACTATTTCTGGGTGCATGGGACACACATATTTTGTTTTAGTGGCTGGTGCGACAGCGATCTCCGATTCAAGGGCCATCCCGCATTTGGGACATGCGCCCGGTTTGTCGGATTCGACGCCTGGGCACATCGGGCAAATATATTTAGTCGTTCCTGTCGTTCCGTGTGGTTCCATTGATTGCTGGTATTGACCCTTCACGAATCCCTCTGGATCTGAACCGAATCGCTTCACGCAATGCGTACTACAAAAGTAGTAGGTCTGGGCTTTATGTTCGTACGTTCCAGCCGCATTGAGCGGATCCACCATCATGCCGCAAACGGGGTCCTTCACCTGCTCCACTTTGGCCAGGCTCAAATCCCGTCGTGGTGGCTTGGTGTCTTGGGGGTGGGGATGCTGCTCCATCTCGAGACCTTTTCAAATCTCCCGATAGTTAAAAAGTTCACATTCCATATCAAACAGTTTTCTTAACCGATTCCTCAATTTTGTCCGTTACGGAGTTTTCCCCCTCTTCCGTATGGGGTAATCATAGCTCCTCCTCGGGTGCCAGCGCTGATTCCTGTTTAAGACCTCTACTTATTATAGGCTTTCCCCTCATTTGAAATACGCGGGTCGTCC
>QIDY01000268.1 GCA_003228495.1 Nitrospirota bacterium | reverse complement strand
TTTTTAAAATCGCTGGGGCGCAAGGGATTGGTGCAGATCGCCATAAAAAATCGCTCAATTGTAGGTAATAAACATCCAGATATCCTGGCTGTTTCTTGGCGGGGATAAGTTAAATCCTTGCTTAGAGAATGTAACGTTAACCTGGGCGGGAAATGCAGAGTGGGAATGTTGAAAAAAAGCCGCCAGCGGGGTTCCCTGCCTTCGCCGAGCCTCCTTCGCCGAAGTGGCTACGAAGGCTGAAAGCGGCTATGCGCAGGCAGGTCGTCCTTTTGCCGTGCTTACGTGCTGTGGGTATGCTCCGTTCGTCAACACAAAGTGTTCACCCTGCGGGATGAGCCAAGCGATTCGACCCCTACGGGATCTAACAAGCGATTCGCGGCCTTGCTGGACGGACTTTTTTGACCATTTCTCTCGGCTGCTGATATCGATTTCCGCATGCCCAGATTGAAAATGATGATGGAACATTTGATCATGTTTGCACCACCAGAAACTGGGAATAACGGTTATGGTTCATCAATTAACTGAACGATTGTCGCACCAACAGCTTGGCGCAACGTTCATTCGTACAGGAAAATTTGATCTAGCCGATAAGATGAAGAATAGAGGTTGGAATGCGAAATATTTGTGTGCTTGGATTTGTGGGTGTCTTCGTGCTCCTTGGTGGATGCGCATTGCATTTTGCAAACAATGATGAGCAGTTAGATCTCTATCTCAGTACATTGGATGATAAACATTTCGTCTGGTGCAAATTAGATTTGGAGCAATGTCGAAAAGACTTTGAGGAATGGAAAATCACGGTACGGGGTCGAATGATCATCAGGGAATACGAAAAAGAGGATACTGGTCAAACATACAATACGCACTATTTGCCGCAGGTCTTTCGTACACGTTTTCTCGATGAAAGCCAATTGCCAGAAGGAATGACGGAGAAACAAGGCAAGAGGCAAGGTTTCGGTCAAAACTCCCAAGAGTTTGAAACGGCGTTACCGTCTATCGATGAAAATAGCGATGCCGCATTAGAAGGAATTCATGTGGCTCCCCGACGATATGGTCCCGAATCCCACCCAAATCAGGCTATTCACACAGAGGGTTCTTGAGTTCTTTCAGAAAAAGGCCCCTGTTCTTGCGCAACAAGCGCAATGCTTCTAGAATTTTCTATACACTCCCACTCAATCCTTAAACCCGCCACAGTATTTTATTTGATCTTATGCCAAGCCCAGCTTCTCGCCGCGGCGAAATTTTTCTGCATCGTGGAGACTTGACTCAGGCTCGTCTTTGGTACGAGCAGGCCGTCACGGAAGCGAGAAACGCCGAATCACTCAAGGCTTTGTCCGATGCTTTGGGAAACTTGGGCAATGTGTGTGCCTTGTTAGGGGATCAAGGCCAGGCGGAGACATGTTATAGAGAGGTCCTAGAGATCCAGCGTACTCTACAAGAAGGAAATGCTATTGGCGAAACGTTGGTCAATTTGGGAAACCTCAAAAATGATGCTGGCCAAGCGGAGAAGGCGCGGGCGTTTTATTTAGAAGCGCTCGATACGTTAAAGCCCCTTGAGAACGATCGGGCCCTGGGTATTCTCTATAGCAATCTTGCGCTCCAAGAACTTCAATTACACAAGCCGGAGTTAGCCATCGACGCGTTTCATGCAGCTTTGGAATATCATCGAAAAGTGGGTAACGAGGATGGTTTAGCTGCAACTTATGGCCAACTTGGGAAGACGTTTCTCCAAACGGGCAATGCCCGACAAGCTGAAGCCTGTTTAAATAATGCAACCGAACATTTCATCAAGTTAGGAAATGGTCCAGGAGAAGCGGGAGCCCTGCGCTTGCTGGCTGATGTCTATCTGAAGCGAGGAGATCGAATCTCTGAGCTTCGTTGCCTGGAGCGCGTCGTTCAGATCGACCAGACGTATCGCTTGCCTCAATATGAAGAGGATCGCCAACGCTACGCCCAAGTGCGCCAATCCTTATGAATGTCTGCTCAACGACATAAGGAGAGTATCAGCCACCTTTGTATCCCCTGCTGTCCAAAGTATCCTTAAAAACACTTCAGGCTGGCCACTTGGGTGTCACCAGCCTGAAGAAGTTTGTTCGAACCTTTCCTGTTTCGCTTGAAGATGAACTCTGCCCATGGGAAGATGGGCAGCACCATCTCATTTTTTAATTAGGTTCTTCTCCCAGGTGAGTGGGTCATTGGGGTTGCATTTCATCTCGTTGGGATAACAAGCTTTCTTTTTGCTTGTTTAAGCTGGCCACTTTCGTTGGGTTATCAGCAGAATTTACCAACGTTTGTTCAATTTTTGCTATCTTGCTTTGAATCTTCGCTAAAACATATCGACGTATTTTTTCCTGTTTCGCTAACACATACTGACGTATTTTTTCTTGTTTGGCTAACACATATTGACGTATTTTTTCTTCTTTCGTTAACTCTCCTGGATTGACTTTCATTACGGTGCCAGGTTTATCAAC
>QIDY01000349.1 GCA_003228495.1 Nitrospirota bacterium | reverse complement strand
CCTTGCAGACGAAAGACTTCCGAGACTGGACTAATTTTGTCCTCAATGGACAGCAGATTTTCCTGTTCTTTGAGAATGCGGGCCGTTGATTGCATCGTGGCGATTGCAGCACGAAGCATGTGGTTGGCCCATATGACTATGGAGAAGCCTTGTTGTCGGAACATGTCGGTGGGTGTGGAATAATACTTGGTGGGGACGATGACCACAGGGCACCGATTGCTCCACTCACGTTTGAAGGCTAAGATCTCATCAGGTACGGCTAGCGCACTGTGAATCAAGATCCCATCAGCTCCAGCTTGGTGATAGGCTTCGGCTCTACGCATGGCTTCTGCCAATCCCCATCCACAAATAAAGGCTTCTACTCGTGCGATGATGCAGAAATCTGGGTCTGACTGTGCATCTTTCCCAGCTTTAATTTTCCCGCAAAATTCATCCATGTCGGCAAGGGGTTGAGCCTCACCTTTGAGGAAACTATTGGTTTTGGGAAACAGCTTATCTTCGATACAGACGGCGGCAATCTGTCGTTGTTCCAACTTCCGAATGAGGCGTTGCATATTATTGAAATTCCCATAGCCTGTGTCGCCGTCGAGCAAAATGGGAATCTGCGCGGCATCAGACATAAATTCCAAATTATCCAGCACTTGCGTCCAACTGGCTTCGTTATTATCGCGTACACCGAATTGTGCCGAGATAGAGAGGCCACTCGCCCAGATGCCGTGGAAGCCAGCCTCTTCCACAATCTTTGCGCTGAGACCATTGTGGGCCTCGCAAATAAACTCGAGCTGTGAGGACAGAAGGAGCTTTTTGAATTGTGTAGACTTTGATAACCGGCGTTCGCTGGACATAATCCAAAATCAGAGAATGTGAGTGTGAGCAAGTGTTTAGATGAAGTAGAGGAGTCTACATCAAGGTGTATCCTTGTGCCAAACCTTTTGGTATCCGATAGAAGGTGAGAAAACGTCTACCCCTGCAGTTATTGGATGGATTGGAGGGGGAAGTGAAGCTCACGGCGGGTTTTTGAAAATTGAGGAGGCAAGGGCACAACCCAAAGGTTATGCCCTTGCCCTAAACGATTTATGGAGTGCGGCTGGTGATTTCGAGAAGATGATAGCCAAATTGGGTTTTGACAGGGCCATGGACCTTGCCAATCTCCTCATTAAATACAACGGCATCAAATTCCTTGACCATTTGACCGGGGCCAAACTCACCGAGATCTCCCCCTTGTTTGCCAGAGGGACAGGTGGAATGTTCCTTGGCGAGAGCCACAAAATCTCCTCCACTCTCAATTTGTATTTTCAAGTTTGCACATGTCTCTTCTGTCGAAACCAAAATGTGACGTGCCCGTGCTTTTGCCATGAATAATCTCCTTTACACATTGTGTTGAATGATCAGACTTTGTCGCATGATTTCTCAATTCAAGTCAAATCTTCATCAGGATTACTCAGGGAAACCTGTGGGATACAACATCCGTTCGTCTCCAGGGGGAATTTCTGTGGAGGAGCGGGTTATCCCCTGGCTATCAGGAACCAGTCAAGATTTTGTGGAGAGGTCAGAGAAAGAAAAGGTGAGGGGAGATTTCATTGAAAGTTTGGCCGAAGGTCCATGATAGGTAGACATGTTACCCATCCGGATTCATCGCCAGATAATCACAAATAAAATCGAAGACGAGTTCGTCCACATTGTCGTAAATGGTTTTGATGCCGCCCGCCGTCACGACGCCTTGCTCCCAGGTGATGGCATGTCCGCTGGAGGAGTTGTGAACGAGGGCCACCAGTTGGTGTACTTCAAGGTCGATCCGACAGGCGTAGCGCCTTGGTCCCAAGGGAAGAGCCGCCAAATTGACATACAAATAGGGCTCACCGGGCAATTTGGCTGCCTCGAGCTCCTTGACCAAACGAATACCCGCAGTCCGAAGTTGCTTCTCCACTCGTTTTCGCAACTCACTTCGGGGCAATACCCCCTTCAGCTCCGGTCCCAAGTCTTCAACGACCACATAGATGCCATGTATCCCTTTCAGTGATTCTTTTCGCAGCATAAAATAAATTGCCTCCCAACAAATACGTTCGAGCCTCAATCACGTGTTCATGGTCCGTGGAGGGATTGTAGACCGATTTCTAAGACTTGTCCTCTTTGGCCTTCCGTAAATAATC
>QIDY01000362.1 GCA_003228495.1 Nitrospirota bacterium | reverse complement strand
AATCAGTCCTTTGCCATATGTTGTAGATTCCAAATCACCTTATTCAATTGACTTGAACTGAACGACGGTGGTTTTTGACGTGGAGGGAATTCTGCAAACGTTTTTACAAATTTTATTAGAGGATCTGCTGCCAGGAAAATCAGATATTGATTTTCCTGATGCCAACGATTATAGAGATTTGAATCCTCCTCCGCACGCTCATAGGGATCCATCCGCAAATCGAAGATTAATGGAACACGCAATTCTACAAAGGGTTCACGCCACACGGCTTGTTGCCTGGCACGCTGTGCAGCCATCACAAATTTCCAGCGATCAACACGAATGCCTGTGAGCATGGCATCGTCATTAAAGTACAGAAATTCTCTACGCGGCCCGTGAGCCTGCTTGCCTGTAAGATGAGGTAAAAAATTATACCCATCCAGATGAACTTTAAACTTCCTTCCATCTGCTTTATGACCCTTTTTTAGCTTTTCAATGATATCGGGTTCTCCGGCAGCAGCCATCAATGTGGGAACCCAATCAAGGTGGGACATAATGTCATTGGATACTGATCCCGGCGCAATTTTTCCTGGCCAACGAACAAATGTGGCAATTCGGTATGCACCTTCCCAGTTGGTGTTCTTCTCTCCCCGGAAAGGTGTTGTTGCCGCATCAGGCCACTCATTCACATGAGGTCCATTGTCTGTCGTATATACAACAATGGTATTTTCAGAGATGCCTAAATCATCGAGTTGTTTAAGCAAGACCCCGACATGATCATCATGTTGCAGCATGCCATCGGCATATTCATTCAAGCCGGAGCGTCCCAGATAGTTATCCGGGACATGGGTATAAAAATGCATACGGGATGAATTGAACCACACAAAAAAGGGTTTATCAGCTTTCACGGCCCTGTCAATAAAATCCACTGTTGCTGCGAGAAACTCATCGTCAACAGTTTCCATACGTTTTTTTGTTAGCGGCCCGGTGTCCTCTACCTTGCCGTCTGCCGAGGATCTGATTACGCCTCTCGGGCTGAATTTTTTGGCAAATTCGGGGTTCTTTGGATATTCGTAGCGCTCGGGTTCTTCTTCGGCATTCAGGTGATAAAGATTACCAAAAAACTCATCAAAGCCATGATTAGTTGGAAGAAATTCATCCCTGTCCCCCAGGTGGTTTTTTCCAAACTGTCCAGTCATGTAGCCCAGTGGTTTCAGCAATGCGGCAAGCGTGGGATCTTCTCTTTGAATACCCAATTTTGCACCCGGAACACCCACCTTGCTCATACCGGTTCGAATGACACTTTGCCCGGTGATAAATGCCGAGCGGCCTGCTGTACAGCTTTGCTCAGAGTAATAGTCGGTGAACAACATGCCTTCCCTGGCGATACGGTCAATATTGGGTGTTTTATAACCCATCATTCCGAAACTCATATAACTGATATTTGGAATGCCAATATCATCGCCCATAATCACGAGAATGTTTGGTTTTTGGTTGTCTCCGGATGCCTCTGCATAGGCATCTCCAACTGTGAAACCTGCCATCGTTATTGTTATCAACAGCAGTAGCGTTTTTGTGTCTAAATCCATCATCTTACTTACCCTCCTATTTCAAGTGTTGACAAAAACCCGGCAAGAAGACCGGGTTCTTCCTTTGAACTTACAACTTGGTGATCAACTCATTCATGCGAGCTTCCTAGTTCTCCGACTTCAAATGGGTTCATCTCTGCTTCGGGTGCATGACCCTTGGTACCCGGCAGTACCTCGAAGAACAAGTCGAATTCGATCATTGTGGCAGCAAGCTGTGCCAACACTTCGAGGTTTCCTTCAGTTTGTGCCGTACCGTCCTCAATCTGTGTCATTAATGACTTGGCGCCCCTCATGACGTCTTCCAGGTCGGATCGATCGATGGTGATCGTCAGGTCAGCATCTTCAGCCTGGTAACCCTCAATGTTGGTCAGGGTGGCATTGCTCAACTCCACGATATATTTCTCACCATTGTCTGGCGTGATGAGATTGATCGTAAACTCCAAATCTTCCGCTTTGGTGCTGTCCATGCGGATGCCCAGGAAATCGAGGAACAATCCGGTGGTCATTGCCCGAATAACGTCGGGTCCGGCTGTTTTCGGCGGTGCTCCTTCCGGGATACCCGAACGCAATTCGTAGGCACCCGCCAGGAATGCATTTCTCA
>QIDY01000014.1 GCA_003228495.1 Nitrospirota bacterium | reverse complement strand
GTTTCATCATATGTCCTCGAGCGAGATGAGATTTGAAAAGCCGGTCTTTCAACCTAGAAACCGCAGTTGGATTACGAAAGTCTGCATAAGCTCTTCACGCACCTAGGAAATTCAAAAAATCTCTCATCACCCCCAAGGTGCCCACGAGTTTTGTGAATTCCCTCTGCACGTAAATATCTTCTACAGCTTTTTCGCGCCCAACTGCCGTTTCTAGGTTCAAATATCGGGAAATTGGGAAAGGAAATTGAGCTAGACCTTCTGGATCAAACAGGTTCTTCTCTTCGCATAATAGGTATGGTGATCGATATGAGCGAATCAACACATGCGGGGAAGCTCAAAAAGTTGGCCAAACCCATAATTGATTCCCACATTATGAGAAGGATTGGGTAACGAAGTTTCTACATCATCTCAAATCTTAAGTAATTTGGGTTTTGTCCCCATGTCTCCGAGAACACAAAGTCCGGTAAAGCCTTTCGAGACCGGGAGGCTTGTTCTCGTTCACGAAGTTCGTTAGGAAGGGCCTGCAGATCTCCCTGATATCCGATAGCAAGACCCGTCACGGGGTCATATCCGGCTGGCAAGGAATAGGACTCGCGGATAATTTCTGGAAGAATCCCCGCCATTTGATGCACGACAAGATCCATGGCCGTCGCTTGGACAACCAGATTGCCCACAGCCAATCCGACGTCGTGAAAGGCATGCCGATTTGATTGGCCATTGTGATCAAAATGCAATTTGGCGATCGTAATCATTAAGAGTGGAGCCCGTTTCGCCCAAATTTGATTTCCTTCGACGAAACAACAGAGGAGTTTGCTATGTTCTGCCAGTTGGTCAGCGGTGGCAATGATAAAGACCCATGGCTGTTCGTTGAAACAGGATGATGCCCACCGGGCCGCCTCCAACAACCGTTGCACTTTGTCCGGTTCCACTGGCCGTTCAGCAAAGGCACGCGGACTCCATCGTCGACTTAAGAGATCATGAATAGGGAATTGGGTGTCTGCCGGTTTTTCCATATTGCTTTTCGATGTTGCCGGGGCTAAAGAAATGATCGATGTCCGACGTCCAAATCAGGGTTTAATCTGGCCGGATACATCCGCCCCGTTTGATTCTTCTTGCGATGACATGCTTCCCGGCTTACCGAGAGCGGTATTCACCAACTTGACCACAGTCTCTAATTGAAAGGGTTTGGTTAACCGATGTTGCGCGCCTAATTGTTGAGCCAGCTCCAAGAGATTGATTTTTGTTCCTTCACTCGCACCAGACATGGCAATCATCAACACATTGGGAAACTCTCGTCGAAGATCAAGAATGGTTTCCAGCCCTTCTTTTTCAGGCATCAATATATCAACAACAACTAACTCCGGACGATACTGGCGGTATTGAATGATGCCTTCTACCCCATTGAGAGCACTGTGTACCACATGGCCTTCTTCTTCCAGAGCATGCTGCAACAATTCGCAAACTTGCGAATCATCATCAATGATAAGAATGCTCGCCATCGCGTGAACTCCCCCCCAAGCCCTCTAATCCCTTACCCAGAAGGGTTAAACCCGCCACCCACACCAATGATAGTCGATGGACATTATCCCAACGGGGTGAGCGTTTTATCGAGAACATGCCTAACAATGGGAGCCAAATCCCGAATCGCCAATGGCTTCATGAGGTAGGCCTGAATCCCTAACGCTTTCGCTTTTTCCGCAGTCATAATGTGGCTAAATCCCGTACAAAGAATAATGGAAAGCTCGGGACGAATACGCAAGAGTTCTCGCGACAACGCTTCCCCCGTCAGGCCGGGCATCGTTTGATCCGTAATGACTAAATCATAGCGTTGAGGGTCCTGTCGGAACACATTCAACGCTTCCAGTGAATTCGTCTGAACCTCTACGGTATACCCTAATTGTGACAGCAGTTCTTTCACAAGATAAACTATCGTTTCTTCATCGTCCACGAATAATATGGTTTCTTTCCCACTAGGAAGAATAGCTTGCTCTCCCGACCCATTCCATGCGGGCGAAGGAATCGTGGGAAGATAGACCTCGATTTTCGTGCCCTTGCCGATCACGCTATCGACCATCAAGGCTCCTTTGTGATTAGCGACAATGCCATGAACGACCGCCAAACCCATTCCCGACCCTTCACCTATCGGTTTGGTCGTAAAAAAGGGGTCGAACATTCGTTCTAGGACATCAGGGGACATCCCGGTTCCAGTGTCTTGTATCGTGAGTCGAACATGAGCACCAATTTGTAACCCTGACACAGATCGAACTTCCTCTTCGGTCACTTCAAAATTTTCCAACGTAATGTCCAAGAGGCCTCCGTTTATCCGCATGGCATATTCTGCATTGGTACATAAGTTTATCATGACTTGATGAAGTTGTGTGGGGTCAGCCAAAACGGATTCCTCGGTCATAAGAGAATGGCGGAATTCAATCGTGGAAGGAATGGTCGCCCGTAATAGTTTGAGCGCTTCCAGAATAACCTGATGAATAGGGGTGGGTTTCTTCCCCTGACCGGACTGTCGACTAAAGGCTAAAATTTGAAGGACTAAATGCTTGGCACGATGTCCAGCCGTCAACACCTCTTGAAGATTGCGTTGAGTCCG
>QIDY01000225.1 GCA_003228495.1 Nitrospirota bacterium | reverse complement strand
ATTTCCACCAGACATTTGGGCTTGCCTTGGGTAACAGCCTGTAATCGTCGCCCGACACCAGCAGCGAAAATAATAGCCTTCATCCTCGAGTTTTCTCCAGGGTTGACTCAAAGGCCGACAAAAATCCGTCGATGTCTTTTTTGGTCAAGGCTCCGATATTGGCCACACGAAAAATTTTGTTCTCTAGCTGGCCTTGCCCCGCATAAATGACGTAGCCGGCTTGTTTCAACCCATCATGGAGTTGCACATAGGAAAGCCCCTCAGGAAGATAGAAAGCCGTGAGAGTATTGCCTTGCGACTCAGGAGGCAAAACCGCTCGAATTTCCATTTCTTGCATACGTGTTCTAATCGTCGCGGCGTATCCTTTGAATCGTTTGATGCGATTTTCAACCCCTTCCTCCAACAATTCATCCAAGGCTTCCCGAAAGGCATAATACACCTGAACCGCTGGAGTGAAGGGAATCGTCCCTCGTTCCTGCTCCTCATAATAATTCGCTAAATTCAAATACCAGGAACGTTTGGGGTATTTCATCACCCGCTCCATGAAACCCTTCCGCACAAGAACAAACGCCGCTCCCGGAAATCCTTGAATACATTTCTGCGCAGATCCAGCCACCAGATACATCTTACTCCCACCAATATCCAAGGCCTCTCCCCCTAAACCACTCACCGAATCCACCATAAAGACACGGTTGTGCCGATCCACGATTTCGGCAATTTCCTTGGCCGGGTTCATAAATCCCAAGGTGGTTTCATGATGCACCATGGCGACGGTACCCACTTCGGGATGTTGCTTGATCGCCAATTCCACCATTTTTAGATCCGGCGCCACCCCCCAATCATACTTCATATCAGGGACACCTAAACGATGGATTTTGATCATGGATGAAAGACGATCTCCATACACGCCATTGGTAATGACCATGGCCCGTTTGCCTATCGGCATGCTGGACAGCAGCGCCGCTTCGACCGCCGCTGTTCCAGAACCCGTTAGGATAATTGCCGTATACTCGTCTTCCTCCCCAGGAACGAAAGCCTGCAGCAATTTTTGGCGAATAGCACCTAATAACTCCGAAAATTCCGATTCCCGATGACAAATATCCGGTTGAAGCAACGCCTGTCGCACGCGATCAGACACATTCACCGGACCGGGGTTTAATAAAATCATCTATTTATTCCTTTTTGATAGTAATGATTTCGTTCAAACGCGTTAATTGTTTACTTATGATACGCTCTGCTTAAACCGCTTCGTCATCTCCGGTGGAGCTAACGCAATGCGATCTGCCTCCTCCAATTGCTCGTTCACTTTTATCAAAAGAAAACTCGGACCGGTATCCGCAAGCATGGTCTTAAACTCATAGACGATATCTTCCTTTTCCCAGACCCGCTCCACATTCACATAGCCCGCTGCTTTCGCCATTTTATCCAAACCGACCACTCGCGAATACGTGGGCTGATTCCCCGTGCTCCCATACACTTCGTTATCGAACACCACATGAATCAAGTTCTTCGGCTTGAGGGCTCCAATCGTCGCTAACGTCCCCAAACTCATCAGGACATTGCCATCGCCATCAAACACCACCACCGTTTTCTGTGGCTGCGCCAAGGCCAAGCCTAAACCGATCCCGGCTGTGGCCCCCATAGACCCTATCATATAAAAATTCTGGTCGCGGTCACGAAGTTTACAAGCCTCACGAGAAGGAAATCCATTACACACAATGAGGGGCTGATCGGTCAGCAATTCAAAAATCGCTGCCATCGCCTGCGCCCGACTTTGCATCACCCCTTCTTCAGGACCGATCATGTTGGATCCTCTTTAGTAGCTGTTGAAAAAGCATGCCCTGAGTCTTCACGAAGGGTCTCCCAGCAGCGTTCTCGGAACCACTTGCTTCTCACTTTTTACTTTTCACTCCTTATTAGGGTTGCACCGTTTTGACAATGCCTTTCTTTAAAAGCAACGCCACAGGAATTCGTTGTTCCATAAAGGTTTTTGCCGTCCATTGGAGATCTTCGACCATCGTCTCGACGGAAAGTGTCCGATGAGGAATTTTCACGGTATCCAAGAGAGTCGTCATCGTCTCGCCCATTACCAAATGCTCCGGCGCATCCTTTCCTTCAAAGCCACGCCAAGAAATTAGAAGCAGACACGGAATCTTATAAATCAAATTGAGCGACTCCAAGACATTGAGAGCATTCCCTAA
>QIDY01000079.1 GCA_003228495.1 Nitrospirota bacterium | reverse complement strand
TCGCCGAATGCGACAGAGCATTCCGTTTGCACCATTTTTTAATGCTCGAGGGGGCTCAAGATCTGAAAATTTACTTTGGTTAATTTTTTTTAAGGAGACGAGGGATTGGGGGACTGGAAATAGGGTTCGGGAATTCCTTAGAATAACTTTTTATCCGATTTACAAAAGGATTAATCCATGAAATTCGCGTTAGGGTTTTTCACCATCGCACTGACCATTAGCCTTTCTTCGCCAGTCTTGGCCTATACGGAAACGACCGTTTCGAACGGAGGCACCATTGCCGGCAAAATCATGCTAGCCGGCGAAGAACCGCCCCCCCTGGCTTTTTCACTCGTCATCAATAATAACACAGAATTTTGCGGTCGCATTTCGACCGGCACCGGCTGGCGCTTGGTAGACGAATTTCATGTTGCTCCTGACGGTGGATTACAAAACGCGGTGGTGTTTTTAGAAGGGATCCATCAAGGAAAACCCTTTCCAGAAACACAACCTGCCCTCGTGACAGTGGAAGACTGTGTGTTTTCTCCTTGGCTCTTGGTGGTTCGTGATTCCCAACCCATTCATATCAAAAACATGGACCCGATCATCCATGATGTCCAGCTCTATGAAACCGCGCCCTTTGGAGCCAAAGTGATGCTCCACCGTCCACTCCGGCTCAACCCGTTTCATCCCAAAGATGTGCTCAAAGATCATCAACACAAACCGGGTGAAACGATGATGGACACCATACAATTCACTCAAGGCCGCCGCACCTTTTTCTTGGAATGCGGATTTCATACTTTTATGCAAGCTTGGGGACTTGCCGTCACCAATCCGTATTACGCAGTGACAGATGAACAAGGCAATTTCACGCTTCCGGACATTCCTGAAGGCGTGTACAAAATGGTTGCGTGGCACCCGGGCATGGCAGGATTTATGGATATGAAAGTGGTGGTCCTTGGCAACGAAACCATGAAAATTCGAATGGAATTTCCAGAAGCGCGAGACCGACGGATGGCCCACACGACCATGTCATCTACCTATCGGTTTGGAACAGGGGCGTTAGAACGAGAGGGTGCCGTCATTGACATCCAAGTGACCCACGAAGACCAGGGCCAGGGCAAACACTAAAGACCGCTAGGAGCCTGTCGGACTTAGGGAATCAAGAGCGAAAAATGGGCTAAGCGAGGGCAGATTTTGACGATTTCGCCGGTCCATAGTGGGACTATGGTCCAAGAAATTGTCGAAATATAGACCGCTTAGACACTTTTGCAGCCAATTCTTCCTAAGTCCGACAGGCTCCTAGATCGGGTGTTTTATTGAAGGATGGGTTCTTCTTGCTTGTGTGTGAGGAGCGCCTGTAATTCATCTCCGGTCATGACTTCTGCTGTAAGTAATTGCTGCGCGGCGGACAACAACACCGGATGCAACTTCCCAAGTAACGTTCGAACACGCTGCCCTTGTTCATCAATTAACCGTCGCACTTCCGAATCAATTTCTTGTGCGGTTTTCTCTGAATATGTTGGAGCCGAGAACGTTTCAGCTGAAGGCATAAAGGTAGGTTTAACCGATTGATCCAGGGCTACCGTACCTAATGTCTCACTCATGCCATAATCTTTGACCATGCGCTTGGCAATGCTAGTGGCTTTTTGCAAGTCATCAGCTGCTCCGGTCGATGCTTCTCCAAAAACCAATTCCTCAGCAGCTCGCCCGCCCAAGAGCACTGCAATACGATTTTCTAATTCTGTTCGAGTCAATAAATAGCGATCTTCAGTTGGCAATTGAAGGGTATACCCCAACGCCGCAATGCCCCGAGGAATGATGGAAATCTTATGAACCGGATCGGAACCGGGTAACGATATCGCAATCAACGCATGGCCGACTTCATGATGAGCCACCCGCCGACGTTCCTCTGGGTTCAAGACGCGATTTTTCTTCTCTAGCCCCGCAATGACCCGTTCAACAGCTTCTTGGAAATCCTCCTGTTGCACGGTATCGCGTCCACGACGAATAGCCAGCAACGCGGCTTCATTGACGACATTCGCCAAATCCGCCCCAACCATACCTGGCGTCATCGCCGCAATGCTTTCTAATTCCACCCCTGGCGCCAACTTGATGGATTTCGCATGTATGCCCAAAATCGCCGCTCGCCCTACCCGATCAGGGCGGTCAACCAAAATCTGCCGATCAAACCGTCCGGCACGGAGCAAGGCTTGATCTAAAAT
>QIDY01000220.1 GCA_003228495.1 Nitrospirota bacterium | reverse complement strand
TGTATCCCTATGAGGAACGGCATCCGAAATGGCAGTTTGCATTTGTGTTCAACATTAATCGGTGTTTGGCGTGTCAAACCTGTTCAATGGCAGATAAGTCCACGTGGCTGTTCTCCAAAGGACAGGAATACATGTGGTGGAACAATGTGGAAACAAAACCCTATGGTGGTTATCCACAGTTCTACGATGTGAAAATCACGCAGTTAATTGAGCAAGTCAACCCCGGAGGACAGGTGTGGAACGTGCGGGTCGGCCGCAAGCATCATGCGCCGTATGGGGTGTTTGAAGGGATGACGATTTATGATGCTGGTGCCAAAATTGGCCAAGCAGCTATCGGTTACATCCCGACAGACCAAGAATGGCGTTTCGTGAATATATACGAAGATACGGCGACTTCGATGCGGGCCATTGTGGAAGGCATCGATAAAACTGGGTTCACGAAAGAAGAACCATGGAGAATGCAAGGCAGCAGCTTGCCTGAGCATGAAACCTATTTCTTCTACCTGCAACGCATTTGTAATCACTGCACGTATCCTGGTTGCTTGGCAGCTTGTCCACGAAAGGCCATCTATAAACGGCCTGAGGACGGGATTGTTTTGATTGACCAAAACCGTTGTCGTGGGTACAAAAAGTGTGTGGAACAATGCCCGTTCAAAAAGCCGATGTACCGGGGAACGACTCGGGTATCGGAAAAATGTATTGCCTGCTATCCACGGGTTGAGGGTAAAGATCCTTTGACCGGTGGTGAACCGATGGAAACACGTTGTATGGCAGCGTGCGTCGGCAAAATCCGGCTTCAAGGGCTGGTCAAAGTAGGTGATGACGGGTTGTGGGCGGAAGATCGTTGGAATCCATTGTATTACGCCATTCGGGTTGAACAAGTGGCGTTGCCACTCTACCCGCAATGGGGGACGGAGCCCAATGGATTTTACATTCCACCACGACAAGCCCCACGTGGCTACATCCGGCAGATGTTTGGGCCGGGCGTGGACAATGCGATTGAGAAATATTTGGTGCCAAGCCGGGAATTGTTGGCGGTGTTACAGCTCTGGAGAGCTAGCCAACAGATTATCTTCCGGTATGACGTCATTCCTGGACCGAAAGTGTTTGAAACCCAAATCCATGGTCGTAAGTTTGAGATGTACAACGACACGGTGTTGGGCTTCAACAAGTCGGGCAAGGAAGCCGTCCGGCAGCAAGTGGAAGAGCCAATTTATATCCGTCCAGCGGAACGGGTAAACTGGCTGTAAGCGGGGCCTAACGGCGCCGTCAGGGCGAGAGCAGGGGGCGACACCCGTCGTCCCCTGCTTTTTTTGTACTAGTTCATTAGGGCCGGTTGAATATTTCTCGCAAAAAGCCCGTATGTGCCCTAGAAGATTTCAATGCCAGTAGCAGACGGGAATGATCAAAAAAGTCATTCAACAAGGACGCAGTATTGCTTGCTGCTTCCCGTAGGGCCTCATGGCTTAGTTCATCCCGTAGGGTGACACATTTTGTGTTTGACGCGCGGAGCGTACTTCCAGTACGTGAACACGACAAAATTGCGACCTGCCTGCGCGCTTGCGCGTTGAAGCGCTTCAGCGCGTAACTGCGTAGCCGCTTTCAGCCTCCGTAGCTACTTCGGCGAAGGAGGCTCGGCGAAGGCAGGGAACGCATCGCCTGTCCCATCCTGAAAGGTGGCCCATTTGTTTTCAACATTCCCTTAAATGTTGCACGAAAGTTCACGTCTGAGGTAGGAGGGTTGGGGAATGAAAAACAGTATTAACCAATCTAACACCTTGAAAAATTTACAATACCTGTTTTGAATTATTTTAAATGCCTGATACAATCAGCACTTGATTTTAAAATTGAGACGTATCTTACTTGCATAAACATTATTTGACGTGAATCAATCCCCTGTTTTAACAGTAGACGGTCCATTTGCCGCCCAAGCCGTTTCGTTTGCTCATATCATTAAAAACGGGGATATTCCTAATGAATTTTTGGGAAGCGATTATATTATGCATCAATTCGTTGAAAGGTTGGTGCATTACGTATTGTGTGTCCCACAAGGGTCTTTTTCAATGTCTGAATTGGGGAAGTTGCTAGAAATTATTGATCCTACCCACCAAGTGTTCTTTTTTAAGCGGTTAAAAGAAAACAGCCCTAATAGTTTAAAGCAGTTTGCCCCATTATATTATGGGTTTATGGCTGAATTTCATCCTCTCTTGTTTACCTAATTTT